>CALVJC010000130.1 GCA_944331945.1 uncultured Bacilli bacterium | reverse complement strand
CTTCCCCTGGCGGTGAAGGAAAATATCGGAAGAACCGTGGATTTTGCCGCAGGCAGGAACCGTTACATCGGCTATCTGATTTCCATTGCCACCCGCTCTTTCAAGAATAAAAAGGTGGCTCTGGACTGCGCCAACGGAAGCGCTTCCGCCATTGCAAAGAATGTATTTGATGCCCTGGGAGCGGAAACCCATGTGATTCACAACGAACCCAACGGCCTGAACATCAATTTGAACTGCGGCTCTACCCACATTGAGGAACTGCAGAAATACGTGGTGGCGGAAGGCTGCGATGTGGGATTTGCCTACGACGGAGACGCGGACCGGTGCATCGCGGTAGATGAGACGGGACGCATAATCGACGGAGACGCCATTCTGTATATCTGCGGAAAATACATGAAGGAGCAGGGCAGCCTGTTCCACAATACGATCGTTACCACGGTGATGTCCAATCTGGGGCTGTACAAGGCCCTGGAGAAAGAAGGAATCTCCTACGTGCAGACGGCGGTAGGCGACAAGTACGTCTATGAAAATATGGCGGCGACCGGTCACTGCCTGGGCGGCGAGCAGTCGGGACACATCATTTTCAGCAAGCACGCCACCACCGGCGACGGCATTCTCACCTCCCTGAAGGTGATGGAGGTCATGCTGGAGAAGAAGGAGTCTCTTTCCAAACTGGCGGCTCCCCTGGCGGTTTATCCCCAGGTACTGAAAAATGTGCGGGTGAAGGATAAGCAGGCGGCCCAGGACGACCCGGCTGTGCAGGAAGAGGCGAAAAAGGTAGCGGAGCGCCTGGGAAATGAAGGCCGAATCCTGCTGCGCCAGTCCGGAACGGAGCCTCTTGTGCGGGTGATGGTGGAAGCCAAGGACCTGGAAACCTGTCAGTCCTGTGTGGATCAGGTGGTGAAGGTGATTGAGGAGAGAGGGCATCTGTTGTAGAACTGCGTGACGGATAAAATGGGTGGAAAGCTTTGGGAGGTGTATATTCCGGATGTATAGGGAAAGGGTTCCTTACTATCGCAAGTTGGAGCAGTTATTTGAAAGCAAACTTCTCGTTTACATTACAAGCGACCGACCTAATATGGCGGCTCAGATAGCGCCGGATGTAATAGAATATTTTATCGACCATTTAGACAAGATGAGATTATCCTGTGATAAGATTTCACTATTTTTGTATACTCGCGGGGGTAATACTTCTGCGGCAAGAAATATTGTGAATTTACTGCGCATGTACTGTGAAAATTTACAGGTAATTGTGCCCTATAAGGCTCACAGCGCGGGAACGATTATAAGCCTTGGCGCCAACGAAATTGTTATGACGAAGCAAGCCACATTAGGTCCCATTGATCCAAGTCTGCATACTCCATTAAATCCAAGGGTAGAGGGAAGCATATATCCTGTTAGTGTGGAAGCGGTAAAAGGCTATTTGGGATTTGCTAAAGACGAACTGGGCATAAGCGACACCGCTTCGTTGACCAGCATTTTTGAAAAATTGACGGATTTTGTGCATCCATTAGTGCTGGGCGAGGTATACCGTTCAAAGGCGCAGATTCAAATGATGGCGAAAAAACTGCTCCAAAATCAGGTTACTGACCCGGAAAAAATAAAAAGGATTATAGATTTTCTTTGCAGTGAATCTGGAAGCCATGATTATACGATTAACAGGAGAGAGGCCCGGAACGAGCTAGGTCTTAATATTCGTAACCCCAATGATGAAGAATATGAATTGATTAAGAAAATATATGACGATATCAACGATGAACTGCTTTTTAGCAAACCATTTTTACTTTCGGAAATAAATGGTTCTTACTCGGTACGGAGGTGCCTGCTGGAAAGCGTGATCGGCGGTTCGGATTATTTTTCGACAGAAGGCGTTGTGGTTAGAGGAACAACGCCGGATGGTCAGCCAGCAATACAGAATAAGGTGAACTTTGAAGGATGGCGGCATGATTTATCGTCCGACCAGCCAGAAATGACCGTAGGTGTTGGAGGGGAGGAAATCATATATGAAAGAGGTTCGGAATATAGGATATAATGCGGCAGAAACAACCGCATATGATGAATATAATTCCTATACAACTACAACATCAGCAATCCCTGCAAATACAGAAACGTATGTATATATCAATCAGAATGGAATCTCGGATATTACAGCAGATGAAGCGGGAAGATATTCTGTTTTTGATATTGCCAATTGGTTCCTTCTAAAAGAAGAAATGACACAAAAAAAGCTGCAGAAATTATGTTATTATGCTCAGGCATGGTGCTATGCGCTAAAAGGGTATCGGCTGGAAGATACAGATTTTCAGGCATGGGTTCATGGACCGGTCTCTCCGGCTCTTTGGGAACGATTTAAATCATTTGGATATGACCCGATCCGAATTAAGGGACATGTAAATATCAATCTTCAGGAGGAAGACCGCCGGTTATTGGAGGATGTATGGGACACCTATGGGGAGAATACCGGGAATGCACTGGAGGCATTAACCCATAGAGAGCTGCCATGGCTTGAGGCCCGGAAGGGCTATGAGCCGGATGAAAGATGTACGGTTGTTATTTCTCCAAACACCATGGCATCTTACTATAAATCAATTTACTGCGGGAATTGATTTATGGCGAAATTAACACAAAGGCAGAACAGAGAGGTGCCTTTTGAACTATGTTTTAAATATCCTTTGGAGAACGGATATACGTTCAAAGAATTAACACCTGAAAATGTTAAACAATTTCAGGCATTTCTCAATAAAGTATCGCAGATGACGGTGACCCAGGTTGATCGGATGTATGCAAGAAAGCCTGATACAAGTGACAGTTATAAAGGAATGCAGGTTTACCATTACGAGGTGACAGAAGCGTTTCGGATTCATGTTGTAATTGAA
>CALVJC010000129.1 GCA_944331945.1 uncultured Bacilli bacterium | reverse complement strand
GGAGCAGATGGTTCAGTTGTTGAAGTTGTTGTTCCATCGGAAAAATCCGTAATATAAACTTGTGCTGCAAAAGCATTACCACTAACAGAAACAGCCACAGCACTTGCCAACAGGAATGATATGATTTTCTTTTTCATTGCTACCTCCAAAAACAAGTCAAAAACTTTTCCAAAATTTACTTTCATAAACAAGGGTACAAGGAAACTCTCTTTCCGTCAAGAGTTTTAAAAAAATTTAAAACTTTCTTCACAAACCTCCTTTCCACAAAAAGGACAAATTATTTGTAAATAATACAAATGATATCACCAAAATGTTGCATAAATTTTAAAAAAATATAAAGTCTGCAAACTAAACAGAGCTTGCAGACTTTTCAATCTTTTTATTTTTTACTTATTTTTATTTTACCTCTACTGTCCAATTCATAGTATCCGGAAGTTTACCCCACTGGATACCTGTTAAAGTGTCATAGAGTTTTTGGGAAAGCGGTCCAATCTCCCCGTTATTAATCTTCATAATATCGTCGCCCCATTTAAGTTCTCCAATTGGGGAGATAACAGCCGCAGTACCAGTTCCAAATGCTTCTTTCAAACGACCTTCCGCTGCAGCCTTAGCAACTTCGTCAATAGAAATCTTACGTTCACTTACTTTCATGCCCCAAGATTTCAAAATTTCGATAGAGGACATACGAGTAATACCAGAAAGGATAGAACCTTGTAAAGCAGGAGTTACTACTTCGTCGTCAATCTGGAAGAACACATTCATTGTACCGACTTCTTCAATATACTTGCGCTCTATACCATCTAACCAAAGCACCTGAGTATAATGCTGCTTTTCTGCTTCATCCTGTGCTTTTAAAGAAGCTGCATAGTTTCCTGCTGTCTTTGTAAAGCCCATACCGCCTTTGACTGCACGCACATAATTCTTCTCTACATAAATTTTAACCGGATCCAATCCTTCCGGATAATAGGCACCAACCGGAGAACAAATAACAATAAATAACAGGTGCTTTGCCGGATGAACACCTACCTGGGGATCTATACCAATAATAAATGGACGAATATATAAAGATGTCCCCTCTGCCTTTGGCACCCAATCTCTATCTACAGAAACCAACTTTTCAATTGCATATTTACCAAATTCTTCATCAATTAGAGGAATACAAAGACGTTCATTGGAAACATTCAAACGAGCCATGTTTTTGTCAGGACGGAACAACAAAATCTTGTCATCAGCAGTGCGATATGCTTTCATACCTTCGAAAACAGATTGTCCATAATGCAGGCACATAGCAGCCGGCTCCATTTCAATGGGACCATACGGAACAATACGGGGATTATGCCAGCCTTCTCCCTCATCGTAATTCATAACAAACATATGATCGGTAAATATCTTACCAAATCCCAATTTGCTTTCATCCTGCGGCTTTTGTTTGGGATTTTTTGTCAGCTCAATTTTAATCTCCTGCATATAAAACCCTTCTTTACTTCATAAATTAGTCCTATTGTAGCACCATTCTTTTGCAATTTCAAGTAAAGCTATTGTGAAGTATACTATTTTTGATTTCGCAATCCTTTAGGATAATGATTTTTTAAGCAACCATTTGAACATTTTCCAAAACCTACCGTAATTTTTTCTACTGAAATTCCTGTAAATCCTTTTTGTGATTCAGCAGTTTTCAGTTCTTCCCCTCGAAGAAAGGAAAAAATTTCTGGACTATCGGCAGGAAAATCGATACAAGAAGTTAATTCTTTTGGTGAAGCTGATAAAAACAGGGCATGTGCCGGCTCTATCCTTTTCCCCTTTATTTCTCCCATTAATACACCGGCACGGACTACCCCCAATCCCTGGAGATCCGGAGTTTCTTGCGGCAGTATGACGATATGATCTCCTGTCTGAACAAGGTGCGATGTGATTTGATTCCAAAACAAACTTTCATAAAGTTCTTTTGCCTGTTTGCAGGCTGGGGTTTCTACTGTTTCATATTGGGGAAACGACCTCTGTTCTTCCCCCTTCTTTCTCATACGGGCTACAAAATGCCCCTCTCCCCCATCCATTGGAAAAATTCGTCTGGTATGTACAAGGCTTCCTTCACGGCCAAACGATTCTGTAATTGGTTCGAGTACAAAATCAGATTCTTTTAAAAATTTTTCAATCACTTCTTCATTTTCCTCTTGGGAAAAGGTGCAGGTTGAGTACACCAAAATTCCACCATCCCTTACTGCTTGTGCGGCCGAACGAAGAATTTCAAGTTGCCTTTCCGAACACGCTTTTACGTGTTCAACACTCCATTCTGAAACGGCCCTTTCATCCCGGCGAAACATCCCTTCTCCTGAACAGGGTGCATCTACCAATACCCTATCAAAAAAGCCTGCAAGCCTGTTACATAAAATTTGAGGATGACAAGAAGAAACTATGGCGTTCTTTATTCCCATTCTCTCTATATTGGAAAGTAAGATATTGGCCCTCTTTTTTACGATTTCATTGGACCACCATAATCCTTT
>CALVJC010000128.1 GCA_944331945.1 uncultured Bacilli bacterium | reverse complement strand
TTCACGCGCTGCACCAGCCCCGCCAAGCTGAGAATGGTGCCAAACAGAAAAAACACCACCTCGCACTCGCTTTCCAGGGCGGCGGCAAGGTCCTGTTCATTTTTCACCGCCGCAATCACCGGGCAATCCATCAACCGCTGCCTGCATATCTGCAGCTCGTCCAACGGAACCACTCCCTTATCCAGGAACTTTTCAAAACAGGGGGCGGAACGAACAGCGGCCCGTTCCGCCCCTTTCTATGGTAGCAGAGAAATGCCGGGGCGTCAAAGCCCGCAGAAAAATTTTACGGTGTTACAGCACATAGGCCGAGACGACGGTGTTGGAAATGGCGAACAGGGTAACCACCAGCGCGTTCACAAATCCGCCTGCCCAGATAGAGCCCGTCTTTTTGAAATACAGCCGCGAGAGGATGGCCGCCACCGGCAAAATAAACAGCAGCCCCCAAAGCAGCACGCCGGCCAGGGCCGCCGTGGTGTCTGCGGTGAAGGGGACGAACTGGAACACTTTGACCCCTGTATGCTTGAGCGAGATATAATCGATGAGGTGCAGCACCAGCAGGCCGCCGAAGCTGGAGAAGGTAATCAGCAGCACATTCACCCATTCTTTATAGTTGTTCACGCGGGTAAAGGTGTTCAGCGTCATGCTGCTAATGAGGAAGAAGAGTAGGAACGAGGGCAGATAGCGCACATAGATGGGCCACTTGGCGGCTGTCAGCGTTTTGATGCTGAGGGTGAAGAAGCGGAAATCCACACCGAAGAACTGCTCGCAAATCACAAGCAGCAGGTAGCCCGCGCCGAACACGGCAATGGCCAGAAGCGCCGCTTTGCCAATTTGTTTGCCCGGCAGGCGAATGCCCATGTTTTCTGCCGTGCAGCCAAGCTTCCGGCTTACGGTGAAGAACACGGCCAAATACAGCGCCAGCGCGATAAGCCCGGTGACGATGTTCAGCAGGTAAATGCCGTTCACACAGGGCAGAGGCAGCAGGTTGCTGGCCGGCAGCAGAATGGGCACGGTGCGCCCCTGCGCCACAATGTCGATGGAATAGCCCACAAACCAGTTGTACAGCAGCGGGGCGGGCAGCAGGCCCACAATGTAAATCAGCCAGTAGCGAATGCGGTCTTTGCCGGTTTTCACCGTGGTAAGGCCCTGGGGCTCTTCCCGCACCATTGTTTGGAAGAACGGGGCCTTCAGCAAAAGCATGCCAAACGCGCCAATGAAAATAAAGAAGCCGATCATAGCAAGGCCGGTGCCCAGCTGCTTGATGAACCACGTCTGCTCTGAGGCGGGCGTGCCGGTGCCGCCCGTCAGGGTGATATCAAAGAAGTCTACCACGTCACCCACGGCCTCGGCGCTGAAGTGCATCATGGGGTGGTCGTGCGGGGGCTGGTACACAATGCGCAGCTCTTTTTCCTGCGCGGCCTCTATGGCCTGTGCGCGGTCGATGGGCGTGTTATCCCCAAAGCGGTAGTATGTATCATATTCACAGCCCGAAAACCCCATGCCGGCAATGGCTTTGGGGGTGGTGTTCAAATCGCTGCCCTTCACCGTGCCCCACATGCCCAGGGCCCATTCATCAAATTGGCCGTACACGGCGCCCAGGTTCACGGGGTAATCTTTCAAAAGCAGCTCGCCGTCTGCGTCCAGGTTGAACGAGTTGGCGGTGGGCAGAATGGCTGCGGGCACCACGATGTCCGGGTCTTCCTTCTGCGCTTCAAACGCGCGGAAGGCGCCGTCCTGAATGGCGGCCGAGCCCATGGAGTGGCCTGTCATGCCAATGCGGTCCAAATCCACATAGGGCAGCGTCTTCATATATTGCAGCGCCGCATAGGTGCCCATATCGGCCGCAAGGCCGTCGTTGATTTGCGGGTCGGGGAATTTGGAATGGCCGTGGCCATAGGCGTCAATGGCCATCACCACATAGCCGCGCTTGGAAAGCTCTACGCAGTTCAGGTCCTGCACCTCGGCCGTGTTGTTGTAACCATGGCACGAGATGACGGCAGGCGCCTTTGCCTCGGGGGAAACGCCCTGTGGGATGTAAAGCAGGGCCCGCAGGTACCCACCGTCCTCTGTGACAAAGCGGATATCCTCAATTTGCACTTTGCCGCCCGAGGTGTGGGCCCACTGGGCCAGGGCTGCGCCGAATAAAATCAGCACGAGGGCCGCGCACGTCACAATGGCGGCAATGTTCTTTACCTTGGCCTTGGTTGCTTGTGTGACAGACATATTCATCCTCCTTTTCAACCCGGCAGCCTGCCGGTAAATGAAAAAATACCCCTGCGGCGGCCCGCGCCGGAGGAAAAAAAGAGGCACAGCAAACCTTTCGGCCGCTGCGCCTGCACTCCTTCTTCCTGCAAGGGCACACCCACATCCTGATTTTCATATTACAGAAGATAACGGGCGTTGTCAATAGCATTTTTGAATAATTTGCATATTAAAATTCAACTATTAAAAAATAAACAAGTTATTTTAAACAAAATTATCGAAAAAGAGAGCAAAGGCCAACTGCGTCGCCCAACGCCCTGGCCTGTTTGAATTGCCTTTGCAGTGCGGCGCCCTTTGCGCCGCCGGCGGGCGGGCAGATGCATTTCCGCCCGGGTGCACACGGAAAGAAAACAGAGAAAAGCCCCTGCTTTCTGCCCCTTGCTTTTTCCCAAAAAAGGTGTTATATTGAAAACAGAAAATTGGATATTCTGCGCAAAGAGAAAGAGTCATGCAGACACGCTGCCCGCTTGGGGCTGTGTTTTGCGTGCTCTTTTTTATTTTATCCTCAAAAAACAGCGGGAGGCGGGCCTTATGTACGATGTCATCATCATTGGCTGTGGCGTGGTGGGTGCGGCCACGGCGTATCAGCTGGCAAAATACCGGCTGCGCACGCTGGTGCTGGAGGCACAGAACGACGTGGCCAACGGCACCACCAAAGCGAACAGCGCCATTATCCATGCGGGGTACGACCCCGAGCCCGGCACCCAAATGGCCCGGCTGAACGTGCAGGGCAACCGCA
>CALVJC010000127.1 GCA_944331945.1 uncultured Bacilli bacterium | reverse complement strand
TTCATGGAAGCTACCACATCATCCGCTGTCATGATGCTTCCATCATGGAATTTTACTCCCTGTCGAAGGACAAACGTAATAGTCTTACCGTCCTCACTGACCTCGTAGGACTCACACAGCTCCGGAGACGCCTCCGACTGAGCGTTCAGAGTTACTAACTTTTCCCAAACCGTGCCGTCGCACATCTGTCTGGCAATCAACGTACTGTTCTTGTGCAAATCCAGAGATGGAGACTGCTGGGTAACCGCAATATGCAGGGTATCCTTGTAGGTTCCTCCCTCCGTTCCTGCCGCTTCCGTCCCGGAAGCCTCCGATGTACCGGAGGTATCTGTGCTTCCTCCGGAACAGGCGGTAAGGGCCATGGCTGCCGCCATAACCAGAGCTATCGATTTCCAAATCCTTGCTTTTTTCCTCATATTCCTTTCCTCCTGTTTTCAACTTTGGACATCAGAGGCTTCCCGGGCAGATTCCTGATGTACAAAAAAGCGCATACCCCGGGCATCTCTAAACTGATACACCGTTGTATGCGCTTCTGGAATTTTGAATAAACCAAAGTATAAGCTTCTGTTTTGGATTTGTCAACTGTTTTCTGAATTTATTTCTGTTTTATCAAAATTGTTTTTCTATTCATGGTTATGCAATCATAACACAAAAAATTCATTTTTCATCAATTTATATGTGGAAAATTTTATTTTTAATTTCCGCAAATTTCAGGAAACATTGACAAAGCCGGTAAAATGCGGAAAGAGGGAGAAGAATTTTTCGGGAGATATTTTTTAACCACTTGTACTCTCTCTGCTCATGTAACCGGAGCCGGTCAGCGGACTTGGAAAGGGAAAATACAAGTTCAGAAAATAAGGACCAGTATAAAAAAGATGGCTGCCGGAAGACAATAAACCGGCAGCCACCCTTTTTTATCATTCACTAAAACACAACATTTTTAACTTCTATTAATTCTCCCGGCTCTTGGTCATCTTCTGAACCTTGGCGATGAACTCATCCAGGTTGGCGGCGCCCAAATCGCCCTGATCACGGCTTCTCACCGTAATAGCGCCCTCTGCGGCCTCCTTTTCGCCCAGCACCAGCATGAAGGGAACCTTTTCCAGCTGAGCCTGACGGATCTTGTAACCAACCTTCTCATCCTTGTGGTCTAACTCCGTGCGGATGCCGGCAGCTCTCAGCTTCTCATACACGCCCGTAGCATAGTCCATGGACTTTTCGGAAACCGGAATCACCTTCACCTGAACAGGAGCCAGCCATACGGGGAACTTGCCGGCGTAATGCTCGATCAGGATTCCGATGAACCGCTCAATGGAGCCGAAGCATACACGGTGAATCATAATGGGACGCTTCTTGGAGCCGTCCTCTGCCACATACTCAGCCTCAAAACGCTGGGGAAGCTGGAAATCCAGCTGAATGGTTCCGCACTGCCAGGTCCGGCCAATGGAATCTCTCAGATGGAAATCGATCTTCGGCCCGTAGAACGCGCCGTCGCCCTCGTTGACGATGTACTTTAAGCCCATCTCCTCCAGAGCGTTTCTCAGGCCGTTGGTAGCCAGCTCCCAGTCCTCATCAGAACCCATGGAATCCTCCGGTCTGGTGGACAGCTCCACAAAATACTCAAAACCAAACTGCGTATAAACCTCATTGATCAGTCTGGTCACATTCTTGATTTCCTCCGTAATCTGCTCCTGGGTCATGAAAATGTGGGCATCGTCCTGAGTAAAGCAGCGCACCCGCATAAGACCGTGAAGCTGACCACTCTTCTCGTGGCGGTGAACCAGGCCCAACTCGCCTACCCGAAGAGGCAGATCCCGGTAAGAGTGAGGCTGGGACTTATACACCAGCATACCGCCGGGACAGTTCATGGGCTTAATCGCGTAATCCTCCTCATCGATCACTGTGGTATACATATTGTCCTTATAGTGATCCCAGTGTCCGGAGGTCTCCCACAGCTTCCGGCTTAAAATCACAGGAGTGGAAACCTCCTGATAATTTTCTCTTAAATGGATCTCTCTCCAGTAATCAATCAGGGTATTCTTTAAGGTCATTCCCTTTGGCAGGAAGAATGGGAATCCAGGTCCTTCCTCCGCGAACATAAAGAGGCCCAGCTCCTTGCCCAGCTTTCTGTGATCCCGCTTCTTGGCCTCCTCCATCATGGTCAGGTAGTTCTCCAAATCCGTCTTGTTGGCAAAGGCGGTGCCGTAGATTCTGGTGAGCATCTTATTCTTCTCGCTGCCTCTCCAGTAAGCTCCTGCAATGCTGGTCAGCTTGAAGGCCTTTACGCCCTTGGTATAGAGAATGTGGGGGCCTGCGCACAGATCCGTAAACTCTCCCTGGGTGTAGAAGCTGATGGTCTCACCCTCCGGCAGATCCTCAATCAGCTCTACCTTGTAGGGCTCATCCTTCTCCTTCATCAGCTGGATGGCCTCGTCTCTTGGCAGGGTAAAGGGCTTAACAGGCAGATTCTCCTTCACGATCTTTGCCATCTCCGCTTCCAGCTTCTCCAGAT
>CALVJC010000126.1 GCA_944331945.1 uncultured Bacilli bacterium | reverse complement strand
GGAAACCGGCCCGGCGCGGCGGCTGTTTTAGGCCAGGTTCCCAATCCGCATCTGCTGATCGCGGGCTTTGGCAGCCTGGGGCAGGCGGTGTTTGAGGAAGCGCTGCTGACGGGGGCTTTGAGCTTTTGCTCCCAGGTGGAGGGATATGAGCGGCTTCGCATTACCATCATTGACCGGGACGGGGAGAAATGCCGGGAGCTGATTCAGTCCCGCTATCCGAGAATCGACAAAATCTGTCAGGTGGAATATATCGCCGCCTCCATGGACAGCATCCAGGTAGAACGGGGGCTGCGCAGGCTTCCGCCGGTTACCTATGGAGCGGTGTGCTTTCAGGATCAGACCACTGCGGTGGAGGCTACGGAGAAGCTGCGCTGGTATCTTTCCCTCTATGGAGGATTGGAGGATGGGAACCTGAAGTTCCCGGCGCGAATCCCTATCGCGGTGCGGCTCCAGTCCGGGGGGACGGTTCTGCGCTTTTTGATGGAGCAGGAGGCCAAGGAGACGGAGAGCCCCTGCGCTCTGGTGGATTTTGGCGGCGGAAAGCGGATTCTGAACCGGGAAAATGTGGTAGGAAGCAGGCTGGAGGAAGAGGCTAAGAGCTTCCATCTTGGATACTGTAAAATCCAGCAGATGATGGAGCGGCAGATGACAGAAGGGGCCCAGGCTGAGGAGGGAGCCTCGCCGGGCTGGGACGATGATGCGAGAGAGCGGCTTTGGAATGGGCTGAATTTTGAGAAGCGGGAGTCCAACCGGGCTCAGGCGAAAAATCGCCCCTATATGGCAAGGCTTTTGGAACTTTTTGAGCCGCTTCCCCCGGCTGAAGAGATGTTTCGGAACGTAGGGAACACGGATCAGTTTTTGAAGGAGCTGAAGGAGCGGGATGTGCCCGAGGTTCTGGCGGCCCAGGAGCATCTGCGCTGGTGCAATTTTCACTATGTTAAGGGATATGTGGGGCGGTGCCGGGACAGGAAGGACAAGGGGAAGGTTCGCCGGATTCAGGAGGACGGAGAGGTTTACTGCGGCAAGGTTCACAACTGCCTCATCGACAGCTGGCAGGAGATGAGGGAGGATTCCCAGGCAAGGAACACCATCTGCTACGACGTCTGCGCCCTTTACGGCTATCGCGGGCAGGGGGACAGCGGGACGGAGGGAAAGGAGTAATCGAAAGAAAATGATAGCTCCAAAAGTTCGTATATGCGAATCGAGAACGGATATGTGAAAATGACAGAAAATGAAAGCACTTTCACCAATTTTACGTATATAATTGCTAAAATTTTTCCGGATTTTTGCAGAAAAAGCCTTTACGAGTCGTTCGGTTTTGATATATAATGTACGGGATGGGCGGAAGCGTTTTGTGCTGCGCCCTCCTTTCAGGCATAAGAGACAATGCCTGCGGATTAAATGCCAATCTACAAAATACGAGGAGGAGTAAGACGGATGGCAAAATGGGTTTATAAGTTTCATGAAGGCAGCGCCGCGATGAGAAACCTGCTTGGCGGCAAGGGCTGCAACCTGGCTGAGATGACCAACTTAGGTATGCCGATTCCCCAGGGATTTACGGTTACCACCGAGGCCTGCACTGAGTATTACAACTGCGGCAAGCAGATTTCACAGGAGATCCAGGATCAGATCTTCGAGGCTCTCACCTGGCTGGAGGGCGTCAACGGCAAGAAGTTCGGCGATACCGAGGATCCCTTACTGGTTTCCGTTCGTTCCGGCGCGAGAGCATCCATGCCCGGCATGATGGATACCATTCTGAACCTGGGATTAAACGACGTAGCGGTTGAGGGATTTGCGAAGAAGACCGGAAATCCCAGATTCGCATACGATTCCTACCGCAGATTTATTCAGATGTACTCTGACGTGGTTATGGAAGTTCCCAAGTCCTACTTTGAGAAGCTCATCGACGAGATGAAGGAGGCCAAGGGCGTTCATTACGACACCGAGCTGACCGCTGAGGATTTAAAGGAGCTGGCTGAGCGCTTCAAGGCTGTTTATAAGGAAGCTATGAACGGCGAGGAGTTCCCCCAGGATCCCAAGGAGCAGCTGATGGGAGCCGTAAAGGCCGTATTCCGTTCCTGGGACAACCCCAGAGCCATCGTTTACCGCCGTATGAACGACATTCCCGGCGATTGGGGAACTGCCGTTAACGTACAGACCATGGTATTTGGAAATAAGGGCAACACCTCCGGAACAGGCGTTGCGTTTACCCGTAATCCCGCTACCGGCGCTAAGGGCATTTTTGGTGAGTACCTGATCAATGCTCAGGGTGAGGATGTGGTAGCAGGCGTTCGTACTCCTCAGCCCATCTCCCAGCTGGAGAAGGATCTGCCGGAGTGCTACAAGCAGTTCGTAGACCTGGCCATGAAGCTGGAGAATCATTTCCACGACATGCAGGATATGGAGTTCACCATTGAGGAAGGAAAGCTGTACTTCCTGCAGACCAGAAACGGAAAGAGAACCGCTCCTGCTGCCATTCAGATCGCCTGCGACCTGGTAGACGAGGGACAGATCACCCCCGAGACCGCTGTTTGCAGAATTGAGGCCAAGTCCTTAGACCAGCTGCTTCATCCCACCTTCGTTCCCGAGGCTCTGAAAGCCGGCGAGGTAATCGGCGAGGCTCTGCCCGCATCTCCTGGCGCTGCTGCCGGTAAGGTATACTTCACCGCAGAGGATGCCAAGGCTGCCGGAATCGGCGGAAGAGGCGAGCGCGTGATCCTGGTTCGTCTGGAGACCTCTCCTGAGGACATCGAAGGTATGCATGCTGCTCAGGGTATCCTGACCGTTCGCGGCGGTATGACCTCCCACGCTGCTGTTGTTGCAAGAGGCATGGGAACCTGTTGCGTATCCGGATGCGGCGAAATCAAGATTGACGAGGAAGCAAAGGTATTTGAGCTGGGCGGCTACACCTTCCACGAGGGAGACTACATTTCTCTGGACGGAAGCACCGGCAAGATTTACAAGGGCGACATCCAGACTCAGGAAGCAAGCGTAAGCGGAAACTTCCAGAGAATTATGGATTGGGCAGACCAGTTCAGAACTCTGCAGGTTCGCACCAACGCCGACACTCCCGCTGACACGCTGAACGCTGTGAAGCTGGGCGCTGAGGGAATCGGACTGTGCCGTACCGAGCATATGTTCTTTGACGCTGAGAGAATCCCGAAGATCCGCAAGATGATTCTTTCCGATACTGTTGAGCAGAGAGAGGAAGCTTTAAACGAGCTGATTCCGTTCCAGAAGGGCGACTTCAAGGCGATGTACAAGGCTCTGGAGGGCAGACCCATGACCGTTCGTTACCTGGATCCGCCGCTGCATGAGTTCGTTCCCACCGATCCCGAG
>CALVJC010000125.1 GCA_944331945.1 uncultured Bacilli bacterium | reverse complement strand
GCATTTCAACAAATGCTGGAAGATATGAGAGCAGGTAAAATTAATTATATTATTGCCTATAAACTAGATAGAATTACAAGGTCTGTTAGAGATTTAGAAGTATTAATTTCAGAACTAGAAGAATATCATTGCTATTTGGTATGTGATAGAGATGATGTAAATACTTCAACTGCTAATGGGAGATTTTTTGTTAGAATGCTAACAGTTTTGTCTCAGTTAGAGATTGAAATAGTATCAGAAAGAACAAAATTTGGTCTAACAGGTGCAATAAAATCTGGACATCTTCCACGGAACTTGTCCACTAGGTTATAAACGAGATGAAACAAAGAAAGTTGTAATTGATGAAACTACAAAAGATATTATTATTAGAATATTTAATCTATATTTACAAGGTAAAAGTTATCAAACGATAGCCAATATTTTAAACGAAGAAAAGGTTTTAGAACCTAAAAAATGGGATGATTCTACCATAGAAAAAATACTCAATAACAAAATCTATGTAGGAGATTATGAAAGATTTAAAAGGGTAGCAAAAGAACAAGGAAAAGAGCCAGTAATATATCCTAATGTGGTAGAGCCAATTATAACAAGAGCAATGTTTGAAGATGTGCAAATACAAAAAGAAAAAAATCAAAGAGCATATTGTAGAGATAGAGTTTATATATTTATGCAAAAAATGAAATGTCCTAAATGTGGTAAATTAATGGGAAGTAAAGGAACAGGTGGCAAAAAGAAAAAGTATATGTATTATCATTGTTCAGACTGTAAAATCTATCTTCGTGAGGATTTAATAGAAGAACAAGTAATGCCAATGATAATGGACTTAATTGAATATGATATGACAGTCAAAAAATACTTCTATCCTGTTTTAGCAGATAAAAAAGAGAAAAACACAGATAAAATTGATAAGGAAATAAACACATTAAGAAATCAAAAAAGCAGAATAAAAGAAGCATATTTGAAAGAAATAGTTGATGTAGAAGAATTTTCAAAAGAATATAAAGCAATTGATGAAAAATTAGAAATACTAGAACAAAAAAGAATTGAAACAATAGACTTAAATAGACAATCTTTTAGTCCACAACATTTAATGGCAGACAGAGATGTAGAAAAAGAAAAATTAATTCGTTCTAATAAATTTTACGATATGCTAATAGCAGAATGGAAAAACAAAGATAAAGAAGAAAAACAAGAGTTTATTTCAAAGTTTTTAGAAAGTATTACAGTTGAAAAAGATAGCAAAGGAAACTACAAGTTGGTTAATTTGAAACTAAGAAAAACATTTATTGAGCAAATATACAAGTTAATGCAAAATGGAATGTTTGATATGACTATGACAGATGAAAAAGATAAAGAAGTTAGAACAACAGTTATGATGGACAAGCAAGAACTACAAGAGTATATTGAACGATTAAATGAATACTACGAAGTTTCATATTATGAAGTAGCAAGACTAGATGAACCAAAAAAAGGTTATCAGAAAAAATACCTTACAATAGATGAAACAAATGATAATGGAGAAAAACTTTTTAAATTAGTTGAACTAATAACAGATGATAAAAAATATCCACAGAAAAAACCAAATAGAATTGTTGGAGCAATTAGAGTAAAAAACGAGAAAAAGTTAGTTGAAAAAATTTAGCAAATGGAGGAATTGAAAATGGAAAATAAAGAATTAAAAGAAAACAAAATCGACAATAAATATGGAATTGAATACACAAAAGTTGGAGATTATTATATGCCAAATTTAGTTTTAGAAAAAGAAGAAAAAACTATATTAAATAAGTATGGAAGATTAAGACTAAAATTTCTAAGAGAAAATAAGAAAGCAGAATATACAATAATGTTTATGAATGGAACTTTGAATAAACATTTAAAAGAGATTCAAGAAACAACACAAACAAGAGTTAACATTATAATTGTGCAACTAAAACAACAAAATAATTTAACAGAAGAAATGAAAAATACAGACCAATTATATTGGGTTAGTATAATGAATAGTTTTAAAAATATAGCAGAAGAAATTGTACTAAATGAATTAATATATGTATAAGGAATTACTGGTAGGAGAAAACAGGCAAATGTATAGCCAAATTTAATATCTATAAGTGTAGCGAGCATAGGTTTTGTGTTGCCACGAAAACCGACAGCTTACGCTGAAAGGAGATTTTATCCCCTATAACCCCTACTTTTATAAAAGGAAAAAATTAAAAATAAGAATTAAAATTGAATAAAAGATAGAAAAATTTTAAGAAAGATTTTATAAAAAATGAAATAAAAAGGAAGTGAAAAAATATGAGAAATAGAACAATAGGAATTAATGTTAGAGTAAGTGAAAGCGAGAAGAAAAAATTAAAAAGAAATGCTAAAAAGAGTGGATTAAATTTATCAGCTTATTTAAGAAAATCAGGATTGAAACAAGAAATTTATGCAATACCAGATGAAAATATTTATAAAATTTATACAGGAATTGTGGAATTAAAAAATGAATTTCCTTATATGAATGATGAAGAAATAAAAGAAAAAATAACAAAAATGCAAAGTGACTTTTTAAATATTTACAACTATAAAAAAGATGGAGATGATGTAGATGGCAACAACGAAAATATGGGCAATTAAAGATAGTCTTTCTCGTGTAGTAAATTATGCAAAGAATCCAGAAAAAACAATTTTTTCTGATTTAAAACAAGTTCTAAAATATGCAGAAAATGAGGAAAAAACGATTGATAAAAATGAAAAAACTATGTATGTAACTGGAGTTAATTGTAAAACTGAAACTGCATACGAAGAAATGATATCAGTACAAAAAAGATTTGATAAATGCACAGGAAATATTGCTTATCATGCATATCAAAGTTTTAAAACAGGAGAAGTTTTTCCAGAACTAGCACATAAAATTGGAGTAGAACTTGCTAGAAAAATGTGGAGTGAATATCAAGTAATAGTTGCTACACACTTTAATACTGGCACATATCATAATCATTTTGTTGTAAATTCAGTTAATATGTTTACTGGAAAGAAATTTAATTGCAATAAAGGAGCATATTATCATTTTAGAAAATTATCAGATGAATTATGCAAAGAATTT
>CALVJC010000124.1 GCA_944331945.1 uncultured Bacilli bacterium | reverse complement strand
GCATCTTCACTACCTGTAATTTCAGTATAGTTTTTTAATTTTTCCTTACAACATAATTTACAAATAGGAAGAAACTGGCCTGAACTCATAGGCGATTTATGAAATTGCGCAGATGATTTCGCAATTTGGCAGCATCCACATACTTTCTTATTTGTATTCATCCAATTTCTCCTTTAATTTCAAAAAAGGACGAGGCGATATTTCACCCCGTCCTTGCTTTATAGCACAGCAGTTTCCCTTCGGACTTACCATGAGATATGGCTGTACCTCAATGGCCTTGGCCTGGATCACCATCCTTTCTATACTTTAGTTGGAATTTTACCAACAATTGGATACAAAGTATGGTCCTCCTTTCCTATATAGGATATTTAAAATATAAATTGACTCGGCGGGTTAGACTTTATCCCCAAAGTTTTTTTGATACTCATAAAGAGCCTTCTATTAAGAAGTAAATTCTTTGCCTCGCTTACCAAGCTTAAACGCCAATTTATATTTTGTTAAAATAAGATAAACCTTTTTCTTTAAATTCTTCAGGAATTAAATTCTTTCTTAACCATTTTCTCATTGTATACGGTTTAATATTGTAATATATAGCACACAACTTTATATTATCGAAAACTTTTCCTTCACAAATTACAGGTTTTTGGCAATGAGCAACGCCTTCTCCAGCTTGGGACAATTTCTTTCTTGTAGATTCTTTAATTATTTTATTCTTCCCTGCTACAGACATTCTTTGTCTGCATACTTCTTGAGAAGCATTATCTTTATAAGTTCCCCATTCTAAATTTTCTACATTGTTATTGCATTCATTATCAAATCTTAAATTCTTTTGATCTTTGTGCATTACTAATGGGTAATTATTAGGATTTGGTACAAAAGCTACTAATACATGAACATAACAGCACTTTTTTCTAGGTATTTTCCTATTGTCACTTAATGTAACCATCCAATAAGCTTTTGTACTATCAATTCTTTGATTTTTTATTTTTTCTGGATAAGAATAAACCCTTCCATCAGAATAATATACAGTCTTTTTTAAACTTTTGACTCTGCCAAGATTACTTACTTGATACAATCCTTCATATCCTTCAATGTCTTTCCAAATTTCTTCCATAATATCAATCTCCCTTAAAGACAAATATTAAGCGGTTAGCCAAGTGTTAAGGGCGCTTGGCAAGGTAGCTACTCCCTGTCCCGCTTTTAGTTATAAATAATAATTTTTAGACCAAGTGTGCCCTAATTCTTTTTCATATAAAGCAAAGTATGCACTTGGCCTTGCAGATTTTCTTAGACGCTTACTGTACGAGTCAACACCACAAATAGACCCAACCCGATAAATCATTCTATCGCCAAGTTCTGTAATGCCAACTGCCTTGCTTTCAGGTCTATGCAAATGACCAGATATACACTCGTCAATGTCAATATTATATAGATTTGAAAAATACTCAATCGTTGTTTGGAGGTTACTATCTTCTCCATGCTCAATCATAACATTTACATCTTGAATATTTATAATCGCAGTATCCGTAAATTGATCTACTTGAACATATGGATTATTTTCAAATCTAATCTGCATAAATTTGGTTACGATTTTAGTTAAGTTCTCTTCTTCAAATCTTGGTTTGGCTCCTAAAAATGAACAGGTATCGTGATTTCCTCCAACCGTAACCACTCTTATATTGGTTTCTAATCTATTTTGAAGTTCGGCAATCCATTGGCAAAGAAATTCAGACGTTTTAATTACTGTATCAATAACCGGTTCTTTTAATTTAGTTAAGCTTGTTGCTCTAAGTATATTTTCAAACAAATCGCCACAAATGCCTACAATCAAATTATCATATTCAACACAATCAGCTTCTACTAACCCAATCAATTTCCAAAGCCTATCTTGCATAACTTCAAAATTATATGAATTAACAACTTCGCCATATAATCCTTTAATTTCATAAGTAGAGCCAGCATGAAGGTCTGAAATACAAAGCAAACCCGTTCGTCCTTGATTGAATGGTTTGTGGATAATATGCTTCGCTTTCACGGGTTCTAATCTTCTAATCGCTTCTACAATCCGTTCTTGAAAAAGTTCGCCTCGTGCTTCTGCTCTTGCATTGGCATTATATTCAAGATTTGCAGTTTGAATTTTAATTCGCTCAGATTTAAGCTCTGCCATTGCTTTTTTAATTTCAGCAACTTTATCTTTATCATCAATTTGGTCAATTGTATCATTTTCCAAATTTTGAATAAATTGACTAAAGAATTTAGCACAACGGCGAGTGTTTTCTTGGCTATAAATATTTTCGCCTAAAACAGCTTCGCCCCATTCTTCATAATCAATCAAACCATCTTGTAAAGCTTCTGTTGCTCTTTTAGCGAAAGCTAAATAAGATTCTTGTGTATATTTCTCCATTAACTTTCGCCTTCTTTCTTTTCTTGATTTTCTTTTTTCTTTTTAAGTAATTCCTTAAAGTTTTCCTTAGATTGCTCGATTCGTTCTGGTGTCATCGAACCATAATTTCCAAGTTCAGCAGCTCTTTGTTGGCGGCGGTAATCCATGGTTGAAAGTTGATTCTTTCTCGCCCTTTTTCGATAAGCCTTAGTCACACCTAAGCAATTCACATCATTGATAAAAGTATCATGTGGATGAAATACAGGCTTATCTCGTGCTGCGACTCTATAGATTACTTCCTCACCTTTTTCATTCTTTTGAGTTTGATAATATTCGTCTTCATGCACCAAAGAAATCGTACCTAAATTTGGAAGAGTGCATTTGCCTTTCAAATAACAAAAACGAACAATCGCCTCATAAAATCCATCTATAAAATATTTCCGAACGGTAGGAACTGTAACCCCAAGAAGTCGAGCCACTTCTGTATATAGTTCTTTATCTGTATTTTTATCGCTATTATTATACGGCATTATTCATCATCTACGCTTTCCTCTTTTCCTTCGTTTTCCCTTTCCCAGAACTTTGTTAGTTCTTTTAATTCCATTCTCCATTTTTTTCTAGGCGAAAATATTGGCACCCAAAAACCCGGAGTGTCCTGCGGAGGTAAATCCTCCATAGTTTTAGGATTATAATAAATAACTCCTTTGTTTGGTTGCTTAATTTTCCACTTCATCGTACCAAGTTCACCCATTTTAACTTCTACGCCGTTAGCAATACATTCTTTTACAATATCGTAATATGAATACACAACTTGAAAAGCAAGATCAATCGGCAACCCTGTACGATTCGCTACTTCTTTAATTAATTCTGTATCAGTAATATGGGGGTGATTAGATTTCTTCATTTTTTATCTCCTTGATATATGCTCCCCTATTTGTTTCTAAACAGGGGGTATCTTATTGAAAGAAAAATAAGTGCCTATAATGATTTTTTAATATTATAAACTTCGGCGTAATTTTCTATTTTGATTGTCCAATAATCTAGCGCACTCAGCAGAACAAGTAACTTGATCGATTCTTTTAGGGACAAAACGTTTACCACAAATTTTACAAATTTTACTTTCTTGATCTAAATTATTTTTTAAATTTTGAATAATTACATCGCCAAAAGAATCCCAAAGACCTTTTTTTGCAGAGGTTTTGCGAACAGTATAAAGATAAGCAACTAATGTATTTACAACATAATCAATATCTTTACCAGACTCTTCCAAAACTTTTCTTCTTAAATTTTTATATTTATACATATCTTGATTTTTTACAGCTTTATCATCCTCAAATTCATTAATTCTTGCATTCCAATAATCATAAACTTTAATAACAGGGCTTTCAGATGATACACTGAAATCACAATCAAGATTCATTAGCATACGATAATCAAACTTACTAATTGTTTTTGAAAATTTAATCTTTGGGTCTGGAATAGAAGCAGCAATTCGATTCATTGTAGAATTATTCGGAAGTTCTACTTGATGGGATTCTTTATCCTTTGCATAAATAAAAAAGTCTGGAACTTTTGCTTTAGTATACGACTTAATTGTATCGGCTATTTCTTTTGGCGGTTCTGGAAGCCATAGCGTTTTAGCATAGTCAATAACAGCATTATTTTGAAAACAAAGCCATTTAACCACATTCAACTGTTCTTCACCAATTTCTCCACTGTTCCAAACCTTAGTAATATTATTGCTAATCGGCCCTATGTTACCGCCTGTATAAGCATGAGCCATTCCTTGATACATTGAATCGGTTGATAGTTTTTCAGCTTTTGCTTTTTTGAGATTATAAGCAAGAGGAACGATACCTTTCATATTGCGCTTTGCAATCTTTGTAAGTAGTTGGTCTTTTACTACAAGCGCTTTATCTCCATCGTTATCAACAACCCTTGTTATCTCACAAAGGTTAGACTATATCTTCACCATATCCTTTCGGACTTAGGCGCTCCGCACTTCCACTGTAAGAATTCCACTTACAATGTACTCTACTCAGTTACTTTGGTCAACCCTATACGGTTTACCATACCTTTTCGATAGTCGTTTGAGGTTTTGTTTGAATTAAAATAATTGAATCCTATATCCTTTGTATCCTTCAATTCTTTTTAAACATTTAATAACATGTTCTTTATTTTGAGTAGAAGCTACAATTCCAATTCGTATTAGCTCTTCTACTGCATCTCTCTGGCAAGCATATGGGCCAAAAGCATTGCCTTCTTTATCAAACATCATACATGTTTTAGCCCTACCATTTTTACCACCAGGGCGACTTTGTTTTTCTTTACTCAATAATTTATCTTTAGCATATTTTTCACTTAATTTCTTATTGCCAAAATTTGGGTTATCTTTGCCAAAGCGTGAAGGATACCTATTTGCATTTTTTGAATATCTAATATTTTCTTCATGAGTGACCCATTCAAGATTTGAATACACAGGGTTTTGTCTGTTAAAATCTTTATGATTAACTTCTGGCTTATTTTCTGGATTTGGAACCCAAGCTAATGCGACCAAAATATGTACTTGTAAACTACGGTATATTTTCTTTTTGTTACAATAGCCAATAGCACTTACTACAGGATATCCATCAGCATTATACCGCCATTCTCTGCGTACAAACTTTTCGTCTTTACCAATAGTAAAAACATCTCCTTTTCGAGAAACAAGACATTTACATCCATTATATTCAACTGGTCTATATAAAGTGTTATTTAACATTTCTTCACCTCCCTTTGTATTTTATTTTAATTCAAACAACTTCCCACAGGATTGCATTATTGTTTTCCCTGTTAGCCAATTTCTTAAACATCATTTCCTATGTTTACTAAATCGTGAAATTGACACCCTGCACTTACAGGTTCACGGAGTTTTATATCTTTATGTTTCCATAAAGTACAGCAAGTAACGTCTACTGTAAAATTCTACTAATCAAATCGTGGCAGCTTGTGTAAATACACTTGGTCATCCCAAACCATTTATCAAGTTCTTCATTTCGTTTGTTTTGCTTAATAGGCCATTCACGATACAAATGGGGGCTTCTTAGACAAGCAAGTTCATCGTCATTCTTAAATTCACTTGTATAAACTTCTCCATCTTCAAGCAACCCTTTTGGATTTTGTTCACCAAGAAACAACCACTCGCAAAAAGCATATAGGTCTGGGCTTAAAAATAAATATTTACCATTGACTCTAAGGCGACCGCCTTTTGCTTGCTTAACCAAACTTTGTTTTGTTTGTTTTAGAATATCCCGACAATATGGGTCACGGAATAGTTCTGGATAAATCATCAACGCTTCTTGAAACCAACTTGGATTTTTATTATATTCAGTTGCACCAAGCAACCTCATGGTTATTTGATAATCATTACCAATAGCCTCAATTTCTTCTACAGATTGCCTAATTAACCTTTGAATTTCATCATCCTTCATATCAGATAAAGTTTGAAGCATTTGATAGTTAATTCGACTTTTAGGAATATACGGCTCTTCGATATTACAATAGCAAGCTTCGCATTGAAAGAACTTAAACTTCATCTTGTAACATGCCCAAGATTGATAATATTTATAAAGCTTAAACTGACTTTTTGTGAAGATATATTTTATACCTTCTGCTAAAATATCATGCTCTTGACCATAAATATCGGTGACAATCGCTTCCCCGCCACATTTTTCTTGAATAAACTTGTCAAATGGGAAAGTTACCAACAATCCTTTGACCCACGGCAATCGAACCATTCTGGTCGGCCCATCAAGCATAATCCCACAGCCATCCATGTGAGGAATTGGAACACCCATTTTCTTTCTTGTTATCTCATAAGTCACATCGTCTATGTAATCAACTTCACCTTCAACACAAGTTTCAAAGTCATCAACAACAATAGACTTATCAATATCAAAATCTTCCCAAACTTCAGTTGCAGAATTATTTAACGCAAGATAAGCAAGATATTTGTTGGTATTGATACCGCCCTGGTCATTTATATCTTCAATTGTTAAGCCACACATAAGTCGCTTAACAATTTGCTCATATGCCGACTCTTTTACAAATACAGCCCTTTTTGTACGAATTTGCCCCGCTGAAGCAGTCAAGAAAATATATCGTTCACCTTCACATTCAAAACCATATTTTACTAAATCTTCAAATACTTGAAAGAAAAAAACATTGAGAATCATTAAATCTTTGGTCAATTCATTAGTTTTTAAATTTAATGCTCTGGTTAAAGAACTCTCGAATAAAGATATAATATTTTTATCACAAAGAGCGGATTGATTTAATTGGCGAGTTTCTTTCCTTTCAAGATGGGCGTTTAATAAATCAGTAAGTTTATTTTTTTCTTTTTTTATAACCCTATTAATTGCCTTTTTGCGCCATGGCTGGATATCTTTTTTCTGTCTGGCTTTATACAACTTCAAAAGTCGTTTATGCCTATATTGTTCTTCTTCAGTATAAAATGCGTCTGTTGCCACGGAAAACAAATGAATTTGTTTATTTAAGGCCATCAATTATCGTCCTCTTCTGTTTTATCTTCAATTTCCTCATCTTCTTCTGACTGTAAAGAAAAAGGAAAATCTAATTTATTATAACTCATATCTTCCCAAATCATCTCTTCACCTCCTATGTGGCTTTTTGCCTTATACGCCAATTATACCACAATTTGTGCAAAATGTCAATAGAAAAATTCTTTGGTAACAAAAATGTAACATAAAATTTACAATTTATCTATTGACAAATCAAATAAAGTATGGTATAATAAAAATGTATATATAAATATATATTATTTAAATATAGCAATTCAATATATTTTCAATATTATTGTGTAATTACTATATAACTAATTACTAAGTATCTATATACAGTCTCTTAATATAAAATATATAACTATATATTGATATTAAAATAAAATACTAAAATATTTATATATTTGAAAATAGATAGATAGGGTGTGGGAAAGAAAGAAAGAAACTTTACACAAAATACAAAAAACAATTTACCCTTGACTTTTCATACAAAATGTGTTATAATGCTATCAAAAGGAAGTGAAAAAATGCCAAGAACAAAAAATCTCAACATTGTTGTAACTTACGAAGGCACAGGATATGTTGTCAATGATTTTGGAATAGGCAAATCGCCTCGATTTGAATTATATCACATTCCAACAAAAAAGTCAATAAAGAAATCAAATGACCCATATGATTTTGATGATTATATGTGGAAAGTTTGGAAGAAAGAAGGTTTAATTGAAAATGTTCAACAAGATTTTTCGACAGAAGAAGAATCAAATTAATTTGATTGAAAAAACAATCGAAGAAAGAGAAAAATATTTATCTAATATAAATTCACAAATCAAAGAGCGAAATAAAAAATTAGATGAATTACAAAACAAATTGACTGAATCCAAAACAAAATTAGATGAATATCAAAATGAAATTGGCGCAGTAGAAGGTATTATCACCATGCAAGAATTGGGCATGGAATATACACC
>CALVJC010000123.1 GCA_944331945.1 uncultured Bacilli bacterium | reverse complement strand
GCATTATGATAAGCATAATAAAGAATAGCCTCATTACTTTTAATATCTAAAAAGTCAAAATCAACATAAGCAATCTTTTGATATAACTCTTCACTTACCGAAGAATCAACCGAAGAATCTCCTCTTAAATGCTTATAGGCATAAAAACAAGCACCCACAAAAATCTCAAGCACTACAATGGTCACAACAACTTTGATCCAAGCATGTTTTTTCTTCATTCTTACACCTTCTTTTTCTTTATAAAGAATTTAATAATATAACTTTCAAAAATAATCATAATAATAACGAAAGCCCAAGCTAGGATCATATAAATGATACCATCGGTATATTTATCGATAATCGCTAAAACACTTTCCGGAACATATTTCGCAATTAAAGCCGATACATCTGGCAATCCAATATTATCACGAATAAATGTCAAAATACGTAAAAGAATATCAACGATCGCAATAAAGTAAACAAAACTTGAAAAGCGTTTAAAAAACATCACAACCACAAGAATTAAAACAATTAATACAATTAAATCAATATACATCTTTCCACCTCTACTCTTTTTTACACAAAAATCATATCACAAAAAAAGAAAAAAGAAAAGCAAATTACTCCTACTTTACTTCCGCAAAATAAGGATTGTTCTTCTTTTCTTCTCCTAATACACTATCTTCACCATGACCAGAATAAAGGATAATATCATCTGGATATTCTAAGATCTTCTTTAAAGACGTTTTCATCTCTTGTTCATCCCCCGTTGGCAAATCACATCTTCCAATACTTTCTTTAAAAAGAAAATCTCCCACAAACATGACCTTTTCTTTTTCAAAATAGAAGGTAATCGAATCACTACTATGTCCTGGAGTATAAAGAACACGGAAAGAAAAAGATCCTATCGTCTTCTCTTCCCCATCACTTAAATTACTCTTTTTATACACCATAAGTCTTCGATTTTCATTTAGGAAATCACGCAATGCCCCCACATGATCAAAATGACTATGGGTAATTAAGACCCCTAAAACTTTATTTTTTCCAACTATTTCTTTGATCTTTTTTCCATCCGCACCCGGATCCACAATCAAACAAGTATCTTCATCCATTAATACATAACAATTTTCTTCCAAAGCCCCTGTCACAATTTTCTTTATTTCCATTTTATCTACCTCGCATAGTATTAGAATAGTAGAAAAAAAGAACTTTTGTCAAGAACGAGTTCTTCTTCTACCTATAAATCTAAACTATTTTCATCTAAAAGGAAATGATAGATACCGATCGTTGTAATACCATTTTCATCTTTCCTTGGTTTAATATTATTCCTTACAATAACAATTTTTTTAAAGGAGTCTTTGATATTGGTCAAAGAATTTGTTTCTTGTCTTAACTTCTCAATATTATCAATAGAAAATGCTGATTGAACATAATATTTATTATTTCCTTTAGAAGCAATAAAATCCACTTCATAATTTTTCAATATTTTCTTGCCATTTTTATCATAATCGTAAACATGAACAATTCCAACATCAACGGCATAACCTCTTACTTTTAATTCATTATATATAATATTTTCCATGATATGATTTTCTTCTACTTGTCTAAAATTAATTCTTGCATTTCGTAATCCAATATCTTCAAAATAATACTTATAAGGAGAATTAATATATTTTTTCCCTTTTATATCGTATCTTTGAACTTTTGTTATTAAAAAAGCGTCTTCAAAATAACTAATATATCTATGAATTGTTTTATCACTAATTTTAATTCCTTTTTGACTTGTAAAAGTCTTAGATAGTTTTAAAGGATTTGTTAAAGATCCAATATCCGAAGATAATATATCTAATAATTCATCTAATTCTTCTTTATTTTTGATATGATATCTTTCTAGTATATCTGACAAATAAACTTTATCAAATAAGCCTTTTAGATAGTCTATTTTTTGGGAAGAATCTTTATAAGAAAGAACTAAAGGCATTCCTCCATAATTAAAATAATCATCCCAAGCTTCATCAACTGTTCCTTCATATACGGAAAAAAACTCTTTAAAGGATAAAGGATAAACTTTTATTTCATCTCCTCTACCTCGAAATTCTGTAATAACATCTTTCGATAATAATTTAGAATTACTTCCAGTTACATATACATCCACATTTTTAATATGCATTAAGCTATTTAAAACCTCTTCAAATCGATTTAAATATTGAATTTCATCTAAAAATACATAATATAATTTATCATCTTTTATATTACTTTTAATATACTCTAACATTGCATAAGGATCTCTTAACTTCTCGTTTGTTAAATCATCTAAGGCAATCGCTAAAATATGAGATTTATCGACACCTTTTTCTATTAAATAATCATAAAACAAATTAAATAATAAATAAGACTTCCCAGATCTACGTAAACCAGTTATAACTTTGATTAGATGATTATTTTCTCTTACTTTTAATTGTTCTAAGTAATGATCTCTTTTTATTTCCATAAACATACCTCACTATCTATTAAAATTTTATAATTTTTACCAATTACTGTCAACATTTTATGACGAAATTCTTTGCCAAAGCAAAAAAATTCGTCATAGCATATTTAAGGTTATCCGTCTGTTTCTATTTAAATAAATGTTTCTAAATAAGTCACTCCACTTTTCTATTTTTGACATTTCTTATTTCCTAATACAAATTTTCAACTAAAACTCAAATAATTTAACAAAAACATTGAAATAATAAAATGATTCGGTATAAAATAATGATAGATAATAACGGTTACATATTTAGAAAAATGGAGGTGCTTCTATATGAATAGCAATAGCTTCCCAAGTGTTTTTTTTACTAAGATAAGAAAAGAAGTGACACCTAGTACGAATCCCGATAATAAGATTATACCAATAAAATGGTCTGATAAAGTTTTAAAGCAAAAGAAAAAAGCAAGAGTAACAAAGATAAGTAGGTAAGGAAAACTAATAAGATATTATATCTGGAACGCAAAATAAAAAAAGAAGGTTATATAACAGTAAACTAAAATATTATGTATTAGCATTAGCTACCATTAGTGAAGATTTATTAGATGAACTTATTAGATTAATCATAGAGCTAGAAGTTGAAAACAAATTAAAACAAAACACAAAAAATATAGAGGAAACCGTTTAGTTCGCTTCAATTCCTTATTTTTAATAGTATTCTATATTTTCTAGTTATTGTAGCTTAATAGAAATAATAGACAGTAATTGCAAAAATTTGTCTATTATTTTTTATTTGGTAGATACTTAGTTTAACAATTCTCTTTCATTACTGCTCTTATTATATGACAAAATTCTTTGCCAAAGCAAAAAAATTCGTCATAGCATTGATTTCCTTTGTGAAAATTCACACCTTTATGAATGAGTATGAATCCTTAGCACAAAATGCTTATAAGTTAGTCTTTTCTTATTAAAATAGAAAATTTTTTAATAATGCTGATAATACTGAATTTTAGATGATTGATGTTGCCGGAATATCACGAGGAGCAACTATGTAAAATTATATTAGGTGATTAAAATGTTGTATTTTCAGAAAGAATTAAAAGAAAAATTAAAAATCGGCAAACAATTACTTTTTTTCATATTTAAAATAGTATTCTAACTTCTTTTTTTGTAATCTCCTTCTTGTAGAACTTACAATTCTTCGAAATATTCTATTTTCTTTCACTTGATAAAAAATACCTAAAAAGACAAAACCCTCACTACTATGATAAATCTTAGTCTTCGCATTTAATTTCAGCAAATATTCCTGTTTAACTTTCTCTTTGATTTCATCTAAGATCTCTTTCAATCTATCCTTATCCTTTTCCAAAATAATTCCATCATCCATATATCTAATATAATACTTACAACCTAATTGTTCTTTTATATAATGATCTAAATCATTCAAATAAAAAATTGCTAAAAACTGTGAAGTATAATTACCAATTGGTAATCCTGCTCCTTTTTGATAAAATGTATCCATTCCTAGTCCCTTTATCTCATCATTAATATAACTAGCATTGGTAGTATCTAATACACTTCGTATCAAACATAAATCTTCCCAATTTAAATACTTTTCTAACTTATTTAACAACACTTCATGATCAATATGATAAAAATACTTGCTAAAATCAAACTTTAAAGCATAAAAATCTCCTTTATTTTTTATCTTTACTAGATAACGATCTAATAACTTTCTAGCATAACTAGTTCCCCTTCCTATCCGTGTTGCACAATTACTATCAATCAAATATTTATCAAGCGGTAATAATATCTTCTTACAGATCACATGATTAACAATCTTATCCTCCAAAGAACTACTCATGATCACCCGTTTTTTCTT
>CALVJC010000122.1 GCA_944331945.1 uncultured Bacilli bacterium | reverse complement strand
CCAGGCAGTCGGTGATATTGACAGATTCCGCCCTGCCCGCCAGGGCGCCGGCGGCGGCGTTTTCCCCGGCGGCAACGGTGGTGTTCACCAGGCGGATGCCGGAGAGGGTCTTGGGCGCGTCCGCCGTGCCGGAAATCGACGCGAACAGGCCGGCATCGCCGACGGGAGCGCCGTTTTCGTCCTGCTCGCCGGCCGTCAGGCTGTGGATCTCAAACCCGCCGCCATTGTAGCTTTGGAGGTGTTCATTTTCAATGGGCAGGAATCGGTAGTTCACCGTTTCGTCCTCATCGTTCACCGGGCGGCCGGAAACGTCGCCGTCCTGCACCGCTTGGGTGATGAAGTCCCCCACGCGGGAAATGCCGCCGTCCAGGTTCTGCAGGTGGCGCAGGCAGCGGATCCTGGCTGTGTTCTGCCCGTCGCCCTCGGCCTTGTGACCGAAAATGCTGTTGCCGCTGCCGCTGTTTTCCGTGGGGCTCATGGTGGGGTCCGTGCTGCTCACCCGGGCGCGGATGGTGAAATCGCCGCCGAAGGTCATACCCTCCGCGCCGGATATGCCGTCGAACAATTCATAGAAGTGCTCGACGCCGTTTTCCGACAGGCCCAGGGGATCGTCCAGGACCCAGGTATAGGTATAGGTGCGCTTCGTCAAGTTGTCCGCATCGATGCCCTCGGCGCCCACGGCATCCTCCAGGTCCAGGGAAATGGTCTCTCCGCCATAGGTCAACGTCACGTCCAGCGTGATCGTGTCCGCCTGCCCGCTGGCCACCAGATACTGGGCCACGGAATAGGAGACCTCCGCCGTCAGGACGTTTTCGTTGTCGTAAATATTGATGATCAGATCGCCGAAGGGCTCGGCGGAGCCGCCGACGCCGGACAGGCTGCCGTAGTAGCCGATCATGGGGGTGCAGTTCATCCGCCGGCTGCGGTCCGCCGTCCGCCAGATGTAAACATCTTTCTTAAAATTTCCGCCGCCCTCCATCAGCGCTTCGCGACCGAAGAACACGTCCACCACGCTGGCGCTTTTGGGCTCGTAGACGATATAGAAATCCCCGTCCCACAGGGAGGGCTCGATGGTCTCCCGGGGGAGCAGGTCGGCGATCTGTTCATCGTCGCAGCGGATGTAATACACGTCGGCGGTGGCGTCTTCGTCCTCCGGCTGCAGCTGCACATCTTCCAGCAGATTGCTCCCGTCTTCTTTGACCACTTCTTTTTCCAGCCGCTGGCTGCCCTGGAGCAGAATGGCCCGGTTCTGGGCGGCATAATAGATCTCCCGGGCGGCATTGTCCAGATCCGTGATCTGCATCTGGCGCAAAAACGCCAGAATTCCGACCACGGACACAGCCAGGAGCACAATCAGTATAACAACGGCCAGCAGCGTTTCCAACAGCGTAAACCCGCCTGTATTTTTACAGCGTTTACAGAATCGATCTTTCATACGGCAGCCCCGATATCCAAACCGCGAAAAAGCGCCCGGCGACGCCGGTTTTCGCATAATTTAGACATTTTAATATATTTGGCTTATTATAACATTTCCCGCTTTCCGTGACAAGGTCTTTTCCCACCACTGGGGCCGCCGTTTTCCCGGAAAAACCCGGAGTAAAGCAAAAGAACGGGCCGCTCCCGATGGGAGCGGCCCGTTTCTCCGTACACCTTGCGTGCCGCCGCTTAGGCGCAGGGCGAATTCATTTCGCCCGAGCATTTGAATATCCCAAGTATCCAAAAAAAGGCACCGGCCAGAGGCCAGTGCCTTTTTTTGTCTTGTCCGTAAGGTATAGATGCCACACAGTACGTTTGGCCACAACCGCGTCCCCAAAATACTATACAATTTACTATTTAAGCATTAAATGGATAATTAGCCCGATCAATGAAATTTTCTCAACTCAGATAGGGTAAGGCAATTCGTGTTCACGATTTGCATAAGCCATGAGTCAAAGATTGCCGTTCCTTACGAGGGAGTTTTGTCTGACCCTGTTCCAGATGTACATCAACAAGTTCCTTACGGTTATATACACATACATTTCCAAGCGCTTTATCTTTGATCAGATTTTGTAGCGCTTTCGAATCTCCGTCATCAGACAGAAAGATTCCACAACCGCAGGTCAAGCACATAGCAACTGAGTGGACCTCCCCTAAACTGACCCTACGCAACCATCTAGTAAATATGTCTTCTTCAGATAGAGGAAGGGGCTCGCCTCTTAGATCTCGATAAAGATTTGCAACCAAAAAAGCGTAATAGGCTTTTTTAACAGGGTCATCCTGGTGAATATCCCCGAACTCAGCCTTATTGAGTATGTCTCGGTCGAACAACATGGTAATCCGAGGTGTTTCTTTTAACAGTTCGTACTCGTAAACGAGTGGGTGCATAACGATGGAGATACCTAATTCAGAAAAGATAATTTTTAAGAGTTCTGCGAGGTGATTGTCATCTAAATGCGTTTCAATTAAATGGCTAACGAAATCATTGTCGATGACAGCAGTATTCCCATCAAGCATCATTGTGAACCAAGACCTTCCTGCGAGTCAAGTGAGAAAGAATGATTCATCTCTGGTGATACCTCAGGTGCAGTAGGAA
>CALVJC010000121.1 GCA_944331945.1 uncultured Bacilli bacterium | reverse complement strand
TGATGCTGCTAATTTAGAATCGAGAATGATTGCCTTAAATATTGCTCAAGCAGTAGTAGGATGTGATTTTGGCGTTGTCATGGGAAGCGGTACGACAGGACTTATGGGGCAAATAAAAGGTGTGCTTGCAGAAAATAATGTTTTTTTGGAAGTTGTGGGGATTGAAGGCGAAGATGAATTAGAAGCAGGTTTTGGTGATGTGAAATTTCCAGTAGATTCCTCTTTTGCTCGAACAGAACAACTTTATCGGGAAAGTGATGCTATTCTTTTCTTACCAGGCGGAGTTGGAACGTTAAGTGAGTTTTATGCGATGCTTAATTGTAAACTAGAAACAGGAGATCAAAAACCTTTGATTCTTTATAATGAAGATCATAGCTTTGATATGGTTATTAAAGATATGAGGGAACGCTGTACAAAACGAGGTTTTGTGGATCATCAAGCTTTCTTAGATTTTGAAGTTGTCAATAATCAGAAAGAATTAGAAAAAGTATTTGAAAAGTATCAAGATACAAAAGAAAGGGTGCGATAAGATGAAAAATGTCACAATGGAGAAATTAGTTTCTTTTTGCAAGCAATATGGTTTTATCTTCCAAGGAAGTGAAATTTATGGGGGACTTGCGAATACTTGGGATTATGGACCTTTGGGAAGTCGGTTAAAAAATAATGTTAAAGATTCTTGGAGAAAGCGTTTTATTCAAGAAAGAAGAAATGCTTATGAAGTAGATGCGGCTATTTTAATGCATCCAAGAGTATGGGAAGCGAGTGGTCATGTCGCTAGTTTTAGTGATCCTTTGATTGATTGTAAGTCTTGTAAGATGAGACATCGTGCGGATAATTTGATTGATGATTTTGATCCCGATGCTCATGCGGATGGGATGACTCAGGATGAGATGCTACAATATATTAAAGATCATAAAGTGCCATGTCCTCATTGTGGAAAAAGTGATTTTACCGATATTCGGCAATTTAATCTAATGTTTGAAACGCATCGAGGAGTTACGGAAGATAGTAAAAGTAAAATATATTTGCGGCCTGAGAATGCTCAAGGAGAATATGTTAATTTTTTAAATGTGAAACGTTCGATGAGAACTAAGTTACCATTTAGTATTGGGCAAATTGGAAAAGCATTTCGAAATGAAATTACGCCAGGCAATTTTACTTTTCGGACGATTGAATTTGAACAGATGGAATATCAAACCTTTTGTAAAGAAGGAACGGATAGTGAATTATATCAATATTTTAAAGAATATGCCAAAAAATATTTTATGGATCTCGGTTTAAAAGAAGAAAATTTGCGGTTTCATGATCATGAGAAGTTAGCACATTATGCGAAAGAAGCTTGTGATATTGAATATCAATTTTGTTTTGGTTGGGGTGAGATTAATGGTACTCACAATCGAACTAATTATGATTTATCACGACATCAAGAGTATTCTAGTGTTTCTCAAGAATATTTGGATCCGGATACGAATGAAAAGTTTATTCCTTATATTATTGAATCTACCGTGGGGTGTGATCGCTTAGTGTTAGCTTTACTTGATCAAGCCTATGAAGAAGAGATACTAGAAAATGGAGAGACAAGAGAAGTATTACATCTGCATCCGTTCTTAGCACCTTATAAAGTAACCGTGTTACCTTTGGTTAAAAAATATCATCAAGACAAAGCTCTAGAAATTTATGAAGCGTTATCCAAAGATTTCTTTGTTACTTATGATGAGACGGGATCAATTGGAAAACGTTATCGGAGAAGTGATGCGATTGGAACGCCGTTCTGTTTAACCGTAGATGATGAAACGCTAGAAAAAGGTACGGTTACGATTCGCGATCGTGATACGATGGAACAGATTACATTACCACTTAATGAAGTAAAAGATTATCTTGCATCTAAGGTGAGATTTTAATGGGACCAGTTATTGGAATCTTGATGCGCTATCAAGAAAATGAAAATAAAACGCCTTATGAGTATGTTTTTGATCAAACAAGACAAGCGATTATTCGTATGGGTGGAGAACCTTTGTTACTTTGTCCGCCTCAAGATATTCCATATTATCATATAAAACAGGAAGATTATCCAATGCTTACTGAAAAAGAAAAAGAAAGTATTCGATATTGGCTTAATTTCTGCGATGGTTTGTTTTTACCAGGAGGGAATAAAATTAGTCCTTTTGATTTCTTTGTTTTAGAAGAAGCCCTAAAAAGAAAAATTCCTATTTTGGGTGTTTGTTTGGGGATGCAGATTTTAGCGAATTACCATACTTCTTTTCAACTCGATGATGTGGAAAATCTATCCCTTCATTCGAATCATGTTCATGAATATGCTCATGAGGTAACTTTAAAAGAGGACAGTTTGTTGTTTCAAATTTTAGAACAAAAAGTGTTCCCTGTAAATAGTAACCATGTCAAACAAGTAAGACCTAATCCATTATTCCATATTGTTGCAGTCTCTTCGGATGGGGTGATTGAAGCCATAGAAATGAAAGATTATCCTTTCTGTATTGGAGTGCAGTGGCATCCTGAAAATATGATAGATTTTGATCCTTTGATGAAAAAATTATTTCAAGCTTTCCTTTTGAAAGCAAAAGAAAAAGAAGTCATTCTTAAATAAAATGATTTCTTTTTTTTGACTAAAAATTCATAATATTTAACATATTGTGAAAAAGAACAATCTTTTCGATATAGCATAAGGAAATTTTGCTATTTTGACTAAAAAATTGACTAAAAAAAATAAGGGATATTTAATCTTTGATTAATAAATTCTTTTTTTCTTTCTAAGCTCGGATGAACATATAAAGATAATGTTATCTTGATATCAGAATGACCTAATAATTCACTTAATGATTTGGGATCTAATCCTAATTCAATACAATTGGTAGCGAAAGTGTGTCTTAAGCTATGATATTTGTAATGAGCAATATGACACTTCTTAATAATTTTCTGATATTGGTTATAATAATTTCTTGGATCCATCATTTTATAAGAAGAAGTTAAAATAAAATAAGACCCTGGCTTTCCAACAGCAACTTTTTTTAATAACGCAAGAAACGATTTATGAAGTGGAATTTCCCGAATGGAATGTTCTGTTTTAGCATCGACTAGTAATAGTTTTGTCTTTTTCTGTGTTAATTCAAAATTTCTAACTCGAGAAACTGTTTTTTGAATAGAAATAGTTTCTTTTTCAAAATTAATATCTTTCCACTGTAAGGCACAAACTTCTCCAATTCTAAGACCAGTATATAATGATAATAAAATTCCAATACTTATCTCATTTAAATGGGAAAAGAGATAATCTTCGAGTTTTTCTTTATCTTCCTTTGAAATAATTTGAATTTTTTGTTTCGTAACTTTGGGTAATTTTACTTGAGTTGTAATATAACAAAAAGAAAGTATTTGTCTTAACACAATTACAATTTCTTTTAAAGTAGACATTTTTAAGTTACTATGATTCATTTTATAATTGATAAAATCAATAATCACTTTATCATTAATTTGCTTCAGGGTAAGTTTTCCTAATAATGGTTTAATATGATTTTGTGTTACATGATAGTAATAAGTATAGGTTGACTCTTTGATTGAAGGCTTTTGCGCTATTAACCATTCATTTATTTTATCTTGAAACAAAATAGTTTCCTGGAATTTTTTCTTTCTTTCATTTTCATTTAGATCCAGTTTTAATAGTATCTCCGTTCTTTTCTTTTTCACTTCTCCATAGCTTTTTCCGTACAAAAAGCCATATTGACAAGTACCGTCAGGACGATAACCTTTAACGTATCGTGCTTCCCAACGACCATCCTTTCTATGAAAAATATTTTCTCCTTTTCTAGCCATAATATAATCATCCTCCTCTTGACTAAATTTTGACTAAAAATTTATCATATATCTTAACAAAATGACATTTTTGTCGACAAAATACCTTGCAAATTATTTCTTTTTTTGATATATTTTCTTTAGAATTTGGGATGATATACTTTTCACAATATGTTAAATATTATGAAAAGTTTATTTCTACTCTACAATTAAATAACTCACATT
>CALVJC010000120.1 GCA_944331945.1 uncultured Bacilli bacterium | reverse complement strand
GAGAGTATTCATGAACAATTTGAAGAAATGCCAGATACGATTGTTAGTCAAAGTGCCACCAGTGTTATTCGAAGTGAGTATCAAGAAATTGGAGTTGATACGGATCAAATTCAAACCAACTATATTTTTGTTTCTGGTCTTAAAATGTTAGGTCTTGCTCTTCTTAGTATGGCTTTAACGATTAGTGTTTCCTTACTAGCTTCTCGAATTGGAGCTTCTCTTGCAAAACGGGTACGGCAAGCAGAATTCCATAAGGCTTTACGTTTTTCCAGAGCAGAGTATAAGAAATTTGGAATTTCTTCCTTAATCACACGGAGTACGAACGATGTTCAGCAAGTGCAATTAATGATTGTTATGACACTTCGACTTCTTATTTATGCTCCAATTTTGGCTTTAGGAGCAGTGCAAAAAGTATTAACGACTGCGCCTTCTATGACCTTTATTATTTGGGTTGGAATTGCGGTTGTCTTTAGTATTGTGATTAGCTTGTTTGTGATTGCTATGCCAAAATTCAAGAAATTACAGAAACTTTTGGATCGCTTGAACCAAGTTACGAGGGAGATCATTACAGGAATTCCAGTTATTCGAGCTTTTAGTAATCAAAAATATGAAGAGAAACGTTTTGATAAAGCGAATGTTGATTTAAAGAAAACCAATTTGTTTGTTAACCGTGTTATGAATATTATGATGCCTACCATGATGTTTACGATGAATGGTATTTGTATCTTAATTATTTGGAATGGAGCGCATGGTATTGATCAAGGACTAATTCAAGTTGGTGACATGTTAGCCTTCATTCAATATTCAATGCAAATTATTATGGCATTCTTAATGATTAGTATGTTCTCAATTCTATTACCAAGAGCGAATGTTTCAGCAAGTCGTATTATGGAAGTCTTGGAGGAAGAGGAATCTATTAAAAATCCAGAGCATCCAAAAACATTTAGTAAGAGAATTCAAGGAGAAGTGGAATTTAAAAATGTTTCTTTCCGTTACCCAGATAGTGATGAAGATGTCTTAACAGATATTAGTTTTAAGGCAACAAAAGGAACAACGACAGCTTTTATTGGTAGTACTGGTTCTGGAAAGAGTACGTTAATTAACTTAATACCACGGCTTTATGATGTTACAAATGGAGAAATTTTAGTGGATGGAGTTAATGTCAAGGATGTATCCTTGAAAGATTTACATCAAAAGATTGGTTATGTACCACAAAAAGGAATTTTATTCTCAGGAACAATTGAAAGTAATATAAAATTTAGTGATGAAAATATGTCTGATGAACAGATGATCAAAGCAGCTCAAATTGCTCAAGCAGAAGAGTTTATCTTAGAGAAAAAGAAAGGTTATCAAAGTGAAATTAGTCAAGGTGGTACCAATGTTTCAGGTGGACAAAAGCAACGTCTTTCGATTGCTCGGGCGGTAGCGATGAATCCGGAAATTTATATTTTCGATGATAGTTTTTCGGCTCTTGATTTTAAAACAGACTATTTGTTACGGAAAGCTCTTTATGAGAATGCCAAAGATGCTACTATCTTTATTGTAGCGCAACGAATTAATACGATTATGAAAGCGGATCAAATCGTTGTTCTTGATGAAGGAAAAGTGGTAGGTATTGGACGACATGAAGAATTATTAAAAACTTGTGATGTTTATCGAGAGATTGCAGAAAGTCAATTGTCAAAGGAGGAATTAGAAGATGGCCAAAGTGCAGAATAAAAGACGCCCTATGATGGGTGGACCTCAAGGTATGGCTGGAGCAGGCGAAAAAGCGAAAGACTTCAAAGGTACGGCAAAAAAGCTATTGCATTATTTAGGCACTTATAAAGTTAGTATCTTTTTGGTTATTCTTTTCGCAATTATTAGTGCTGTCTTCTCTATCTTAGGCCCTAAAATTTTAGGAAATGCGACGACGGAAATTTTCAATGGTTTAGTTGGAAAAATTACGGGAGCAACAGCGGGAATTAATTTTGGAAAGATTGCTGGTATCTTATTAACGTTGCTTGGACTCTACATTATTAGTATGATTTTCTCTTATTTGCAGGGATTTATTATGAGTGGCGTTAACCAGAAAGTCGCTTATAATTTAAGAGATCAAATTTCGAAGAAAATGCATAAATTACCTCTTTCTTACTTTGAAAGTAAGACGACAGGAGAAATATTATCACGGGTGACGAACGATGTTGATACTTTATCACAAAGTTTGGATCAAAGTTTAACTCAAGTTATCACTTCGATTACGACATTAATTGGTGTTTTGATCATGATGCTTACGATTAGTCCATTAATGACGCTTGTTACTTTTGTTATTATTCCTATTGCATTGTTTTTAATGATGTTTATTATGAAACACAGTCAAAAATACTTTATGGCACAACAAGAGTACTTGGGTGATATCAATGGTACGATTGAAGAAACTTACTCTGGACATGATATTATTAACTTATTTAATAGTCAAGAGAAAGTACAAGAGAAGTTTGATAAGACTAATGAAGAGCTTTATCAGACCGCTTGGAAGAGTCAATTTTTCTCTGGTATGATGCATCCAATCATGCAATTTATTGGAAATTTAGGTTATGTTATTGTATCCATTCTTGGTGGATGGTTAGTGATTCAAAATAAAATTGCAGTAGGAGATATTTTATCTTTCTCTCAATATATTCGCCAGTTTATGAATCCTCTTGCGCAAATTGCTCAAGTTGGAAACTTATTACAGTCTATGATGGCAGCGAGTGAAAGAGTTTTTGAATTCTTAGATGAAGAGGAAGAAGTAAAAGAGGTTGAAAAGGTTTCTTATGATATTGAACAATTAGGAAACGTTGTTACCTTTGATCATGTTTCGTTTGGTTATAATAAAAATAAAACAATTATTCATGACTTTAATGCTACCATGAAAAAAGGACAAAAGATTGCCATTGTTGGTCCGACGGGAGCTGGAAAAACAACCATTGTTAAATTATTAATGCGTTTTTATGATGTTAATAGTGGAAGCATCAATATCGATGGTGTTAATATCAAAGATATGAAGCGAAATGATTTGAGAAGTCTTTTTGGAATGGTTTTACAAGATACCTGGTTATATAGCGATACGGTTCGAGAGAATATTCGTTATGGTAATTTAAAAGCTAGTGATGATCAGGTAGAGGATGCGGCCATCGCTTCCCATGTGGATCACTTTATTCGGACTTTACCATCTGGTTATGATATGGTTTTGAATGAAGAAAGTGATAATGTTTCTCAAGGACAAAAACAACTTTTAACTATTGCTAGGGTTATTTTAAAGGATCCGAAGATCTTAATTTTGGATGAAGCGACTTCTAGTGTTGATACTAGAATGGAGCAATTGATTCAAGAAGCAATGGATCATTTGATGGAAGGTAGAACGAGCTTTGTCATTGCGCACCGTTTATCTACCATTAAGAATGCTAATTTAATCTTAGTGATGAAAGATGGAGACATTGTGGAACAAGGAACCCATGAAGAATTGTTAGAGAAAAAAGGATTTTATGCCGATCTATATAACTCTCAATTTGAAAGTGTTTC
>CALVJC010000119.1 GCA_944331945.1 uncultured Bacilli bacterium | reverse complement strand
ATGAAGATTAATTATTTTTAAAATTAAGTCAAGCTTTGAAGAAACTGTTACAAGATTCAGGCTTTCTTTGGTAACAGTTTTTTTAGTTTTTGAGACTTCATTTCGTTTTATTCGAATAATTAATTATGTCAAAAATTCTTTCATTTTACTTGCGATTTCTTCTTGTGTATTATATACTTTATTCATAAACAACCTCTATTCTATTTTTTTTCGTTATAATAAGAATAGCAAAAAAGGTTGTTTATTTCAATTGTAACAGACAAAATGACTTAGATACTCTCTAGGTCATTTTTATATCGTTTCAAAAACTGTCCGGTTGTAAGTGTCGTAAATTTACCAGTAAGTTAAAGAGTAAACTTTTTCTGTTATATTTCGAAAACCCTCTTGTAAAATTACGTATTTCCGTTATAATAAGAAATTGTAATTAGGGAAGGGGATACTGTTGAATGATGCATGAAAAATTACCAGTTTTTATTATAAATGATGGGGTTATGTTTCCTAATACGGAATATCGTATTGAGACAGAAGAAAAGTTAGAACAACAAATTATTCAAGAGGCAGAGGAAAGGGAAGATCATGCTCTTGTTATTATTCATTCTTTAGATGGTGTGAGTACGGATGATGTAACGGAATTTCCTTCGATTGGGTTGCTTTCGGAAGTTACTTTGCGTTTAAATGTTCCTAATTCTAAAATGCGGGCGGTAATGAATGCTAGTGAAAGAGTAGAAATTACGCATTATGAAGAAGTAAATGGTATTTACTATGCTGAAATTAAAGATCTTGATTATATGATTCATAATTATGATGAAGAAAGAGTGTATTGTGATATGCTTCTTCGTTCTTATGAAAAATATGTGAAAGAAATTTCTTCTATCAGTAATGCCATGCTTAATGAATTTTCTCATATTTCTGACTTAGGGGTATTAACGGATGCGATTGTGGCTTTTCTTCCTTTTTCTCAAGAAGAAAAAAAGAGATATTTATATGAGAAAGATCCCATTCAACGGGCAAAGAAGTTGCTTGATCAATTGCGGGAAGAATTAGAAATTGTGCGGTTAGAGAAAAAAATCGAGGCAAGAGTCAAAAAAGAGATTGATGAAGAACAGAAGAATTATTATCTAAGAGAAAAAATAAAGGTGATTTCTGAGGAGATTGGTGACTCTCATACTAAGCGTCATGATTTGACAAAGTTTCGGGAGCAGTTAAAAAAGTTAAAATGTCCTAGTACCGTTCGAACTCGTATAAAAGAAGAAATTGATCGTTACGAAGGGATGGCTCAGAATTCTCCTGAAATGGGAATGTCTCGGGATTATATTGAATGGATGCTGGCACTTCCTTGGAATTATAAGACCAAAGATGTTACTTCCATGAAAGAGATTGAGAGAGTCTTAGATCAAAATCATTATGGAATGAAAGAAGTAAAAACGCGTATTTTAGAATATATTGCAGTGAAGCAGAATGCAAAAGCGGAAAAGAGTCCAATTTTATGCTTAATTGGTCCGCCTGGTGTAGGAAAAACTTCTCTTGCTTATAGTATTGCTAAAAGTCTTCATCGCCGGCTTGCAACCATTTCTGTTGGGGGTATTAATGACGAAGCAGAGATTGTTGGACATCGTAGGACTTATATTGGAGCTCTTCCAGGAAGAATCATTCAAGGAATAAGAAAAGCAGGTAGTAGTAATCCCGTCTTTATTATTGATGAAATTGATAAGATGACGAAAGATATTAAAGGAGATCCTGCTAGTAGTTTACTAGAAGTATTAGACAAAGAACAAAATAGTCATTTTTCGGATCATTATATTGAAGAAGCTTATGATTTATCGGAGGTTATGTTTATTGCTACTGCTAATTATGAAGAACAGATTCCTCTAGAGTTAAGAGATCGCTTGGAAATTATTCATATTCCTTCTTATACAGAATATGAGAAACAAGAAATTGCCGAGAATTATTTGATTCCTAAATTATTGGAAGAACATGGTTTGACTTCGATGCAGGTGCAGTTTACGAAGGAAGCATTACTAGATATGATTCATTATTATACGAAAGAAGCTGGAGTGCGTGATTTGGAACGATGTTTATCAAAAATATTAAGAAAAATTGTTAAGAAGAGTTTAGAAGATCCTAGTGAAGCTTTTTACTCTGTTACAGCACGTAATTTGGATCATTATTTAGGTAAAAAAATTTATTTGGATGTTTCTTTTATGGAAGAAAAAGCTTTGGTCGGAGTTGTTAATGGTCTTGCTTATACCATGTTTGGGGGAGATATTTTACCGATTGAAGCGACTCACTATAAAGGAAAGGGCAATTTAATTTTAACGGGTTCTTTAGGAGAAGTAATGCAAGAGTCTGCGCAAATTGCTTTAAGTTATATTAAAGCGAATCAGGCTTATTTTGGAATTTCGCCAGATTTGTTTGAAGAAGATATTCATATTCATGTTCCAGAAGGAGCGGTGTCAAAAGAAGGGCCTAGCGCTGGAGTTAGTTTAACGACAGCTTTGATTAGTTGTTTGACCAATCAAAAAGTTCCTACCAATTTAGCGATGACTGGTGAGATTACTTTACAAGGAAGAGTTTTGGCAATAGGAGGATTACGCGAAAAGGCTTTAGGTGCTTATCGTGCTGGAGTTAAGACCATATATATACCGAAAGAGAATCAAAAGGATTTAGAGGAAATTCCGGAGGAGATTAAGAAGCAGATACGATTTGTTTTTGTTCAAAATTATACCGAAATTGCAGAGGAGATTTTTAAGAAGAAAGTGGTTTTATGTTAAGTAATCTTTCTATTCAAAAAAGAATGAATGTTTGTACTTTAAAAGCAAATTTGGCTTGTGTGGAGCGCCAAAATGCGATTGAAGCTATGCCTGTGGCTATTTTTCGTTCTAGTTTGCGCGACTTGTTACGGGAAGATCCAGCTTTTCTTCTTTTGGATCAGGCAATGTTTGATGATGTTCTTTCTTTTTGCCAAGCTAGTTTTGATGAAAAAAATTATGTACGTCTTTTAAAGTTAGCAAAAGAATCATTGTCAGAAAAACAAAAACAAATTATCAAATATTTGGAATGTGATTATTTTAAACGAGGGGTCTGTTATGATCTAAGTCAATATCCTGAAATGTTAGAAATTGATGATAATTTGTTGCAACAAAATATGGATTTTGATTTCCTTTTGGATTCCCAATTTGTTTTGAATTCCATTCGCTATGTGAAACTTGCTTTCGCTGATTATTATGAAAAAAATCATTGGGCAAATCAATATTTATATCAAATTTATAAAGCAGTAGAAGCAGAGGATGTTCTTTCCTTTGAGGCTTTTTATTCTATGGAAGCATTGTTTCATGGGGGAAATCAACCAAAAGTTTATACTTTTTCGAAAAAAATTTAAAAAGTACCAATTTTTAAAATTGGGTTATCGTTTGTGGGTGAATATTGAAAATTCCCTAGGGGAAAATAAAATATTCACCTTATTTTTTGCCTGAATTTAAAAAATTGGTCATTTGCTTTCCAAATTCTTTTCTGTTATCTTGTTCTCGAAAGGAGGAATTTTATATTAAATTTTATTCATTATTAACCGATACAACTCTAAAGTATTTTCTAAAAAAGAGCCCTTATTTGAAGTTCTTTTCGGATTTGATTGAAGCAGAAACAGGATACTCTTTGATGGATTATACATTTCATGATCAAGAGTTAAATTCGGCTAACAAACGAAAAGACTTTCGGCTAGATATCTTATTAAAGAAAAATGATCATGCCATCATTATCGAAGCCAATACTAGTTATGAAGAAAGGACGAG
>CALVJC010000118.1 GCA_944331945.1 uncultured Bacilli bacterium | reverse complement strand
TACTTCATCATAATTATCTGAATAAGGAGTTTTGGCCTTTATTTCAAAGACATCGGCTTCTATTTTTTCTTGGATCTGAGAAATAATTTCTTTGGTATTTCCAGAATAAGAAAAATATATCATTGCTGTTTTCATTCATCATCCTTCTTTCTTATTTTTATATACTACGAGAATTGGGGGCTAGTCAAGATAAACTTTGAGGCAAGTAAAAAAATCCTACGTACCTTCGTAAGATTTCTCTTTTTTTTGGTCAAGTTTTTCACTTTTTTTCAAAAGACCATAAGTTCTTAATCTGAGGTTCTAAACGTTCATAACTCCAAAGTTTTTCACTGCGTGCTTCACTATTGGGATCTCGAACAATGAAAGCGTTGTTTTTGACTCCAGTAAGGACTATAAAATGGCCGGTAGTAGTGAAATCTCCTTTTTTCATACTACAAATAATGGGATGATTCGCTTTTAATGCTTGGATCATCATGGCTTTATTTAAAGGTAATTCTTTTCCTATAATGCCATATTCCTCTACTCCTTCCGTGAAGAGGCGCCAACTCGTTCCGTTTTGATAGTACCCTTTCGCTTCCGCGTCTTTGGCCACCGTATAAGGGGTAATGTCCTCTCTCCCTGTTAATCCAGCGACCACCATCGAGACAACGGTCGGACCGCATCCACTCATAGCAATGACGCTATCGCCATATTCTCCATAACCCCAGCGCTTATCATATTGTAATAATAAAGGAATCTCCCCTTTGGTTACTTTGCCTATGGTGTCGGAAAATACTTGTCCTTTCTTTTTGGGATATTCTAAAACATAATCGATGAGATCAATATTGCGCGATAACATGTCTAGAAGAACTTCCGGATACTGTTCTGCTTCTTCTATAATGGTCAAAATACGTTCATCTTCTAAGGAAAGGTCATATAACTTTTCCATGGTATTCCCTTCTATTTCGATCGTTTCCTGTTCCTGCTGTTCTTCTATCATCATGGGTACTTCTTTTTCTTGAACTCTTTCTTTTTCCTCCAATAGACGTAAAAACAAAGCTCCGATACACAAAAGAAAGACAAATATGGCTAATTTATTTTTTCTTCGCTTCTTTTTCATTTCTTTCTACGATCAAGTGATCGTCTCCTTTCTACTACTTCAGTGTAGCAGAAAAGAAAAAGACAGTTTTTAACTTTGTCTTAGTAGTTTCTTAATTTTTTCTTAATCTTCCTTATAAGGCAAATGAACTTGAAAGGTGGTTTCTTGTTCTGTACTTTGAGCTTCAATGGTTCCCCCATGCAGTTCGACAATTTCTTTGGCAATAGCAAGACCCAAACCGCTTCCTCCTGTTCTGCTCGTTCTAGAAGAGTCTAAGCGATAAAATTTTTCAAAGATTTTGGATAATTTTTCTTTGGGAATCTGCTTGCCACGATTCATAATGGCAATACAAACTTCTTTTTCCGTCTTTTGGACTGCTATAGTAATCTCACTTTTTTCTGAACTATAGTTGATGGCATTCTTTAATAAGTTGTTAAAGACCCTACTTAATTTATCTGGATCGGTAAAAAGAGTGATCTTTTCTTGGCTTTGGAAGCGAATGGTTTTCTTTTCTTCTTTTAATACCGGATAAAAGTCATCTATAATTTGTTCTAACATTAAATTTAAGTTGAGTTCTTCTTTTTCTAGTAGAATTTTTTCTGAATTAAACCGAGCAATATCAAAAAGTTCATTGATTAAGTCTTCCAACCGATATGACTTTTCAAGGGCAATTCCGATATACTTCTGTTGTTGTTTTTTTGGCATATCATCCATTTCATCTAATATGGATAAATAGCCAATCATCGAAGTCAAAGGAGTTTTGATATCATGGGCAAGATAGACGATTAATTCATCTTTTTTCTGTTCATTTTCTCGCGCTAAACGTTCATTTTTTTCCTTTTCCCGTTTTAAAAAGTTAATCTTCTGTTCCAATTCTTTTAATTCTTTTGGCAGTTCAACATAATCTAGGTCTTTGTCAAATAGCTTTTCGATCGAGTTTTCTATCTCCTTGGTATAGAGAGAAACTTTTTTTAAGGCTTGATAAAGAAAGATGAGAAAAAATATCAGCCATAAAAGAAAAGCTAAGACAAAAGAAACGGTTCCAGAAAATAAAGTTTGAAAGCTATCATTTACAAAAAAATAAATATTAGGAGACAGATCGAATAACCATTGAAAGTCTAAATTTTGAATGATGAAAAAAAGTAAGAAAAAAAGAAGCGGAATGGCAATCGTTAACAGCACCACTTTCCATAAAAAGTTTTTAAAAATGGTCCTTGTAAAGTTAGAGTTTTCTTTTGTTTTAACTTTCGTTTTCAATTTTATATCCCACCCCATAAATGGTTTTTATATATTTTGGTTTTCTACCATTGTCTTTCATTTTTTCTCTTAAATGCCTGATATGCACCATGATGGTATTATTATCTTTTTCAAAATATTTTTCTTTCCAAACTTTGACAAATAATTCATCACTTTTGATCACATTTCCCCTATTTTCACATAATAGCCAAAGAATATCAAATTCGGTTTTGGTTAATTCTACTTTTCTTTCTTGAAAATAAAACTCATGAGTATCTTTATTTAATTCAATTTCGCGAAAATCAATTTTATTTTCTTCTTTTGGGGTTTGATTATATTTTTGGGCTCTTCGTAATTGGGCTTTAACCCGGGCGATGAGTTCTAACGGTTGAAAGGGTTTCGTGACATAATCATCTGCTCCTAGCATTAGTCCATTAATTTTATCGATTTCTTCGGTTTTGGCGGTGGCGAAGATGATGGGAAAGGTATATTTTTCACGAATTTTATTGCAAAGCGTAAAGCCATCCAGCTCGGGCATCATCACATCTAAAATCGCTAAATCGATTGATAAGTGTTCTAATTCTTTTAATACTTCTTGACTGGAATAATATTTATAGACCTTATAGTTTTCATTTTTTAAATAAATTTCCATTAAATCCGCAATTTCTTTTTCATCATCTACAACTAATATGTTTGCCATGGTAATCCTCTTTTCTTCGATTATTATAGCATAAGAAAAAGGGATACTTTCTTAAGATTTTCTTAAAATTGCAATTTTCTCTTCCGAATTTCAGTCGTTCCATGTTCGCGGATATAGCTTTGTAGGACATCCTCACCAACTTTATCAATACCAAAGGATACTTCTACTTGATTCTTACAAAATAAGGTGTAATGGGTGCCATCTGGAAACATATGAAAAAATTCTATTTTCTTCATTTGACAAGTATCTATTGTTTCTTGCTTGATTCCTATATTTGAACTTTCTTGGGCGATTAAAGAACGAACCTTTTCTTCATTCTCTTCGGTAATATTTAAAATGTAGTATTTTTCAGAAGTGGTAAAAAAGGCATCAAGGAGACAAAGAGGTAATATGATAAGAAAAAAGAGAAAGCAAAAAACGACAATGAGAGTTATTATAATCATTTTTCTTTTGGTTTTTTTTGTTTCTTCTTCTAAATTCATGGTTTTCTTTCCTTTCTCTATCTTTGATCTTTTCCTTATTTTAATTTGTTACACTAGAGTGTCTTTTTGTAATTCTTTACTTAAGGCTTTGGGAATTCCTCTTGCACTTCTAACGGAAGTTAGTCCGTAAGCTTTTAATTTTTCACGAGGAAAATCGTCTTTGGAATATTGTTTTATCTTTTTTAGTTTCATTTCATATTGCATCTTGCCCTCTTCCTGTAAAGAAGGGATATTGGTTTCTATAATTTGACATTGAAATAAAATAGCACAGTAAGGAGCGGTAAAATAAATATAAACCATATCACCCACAAGCATACTTAAAGATTGCTTCCACAAAATGGTATCGCTTTGTTCGAAGGCTTTTATTACATCATAATATTTAGGATTGGCGGGAATTACCCATTCTTTTTTCTCACTGGCACTTTGATAGCTGTCATCGATTAATTGAAAAATTTCAGCATCGGTTAAAGTATTATCTAAGGGAATCGTAACCCAACTTTTTTTATTAAAATGATAAGCAGGATAAAAGCCTTTTCGCTTCCAGTAATCTTCTCCTTGTCCCTCTACTTTGACATTTAAAACCTCAATCTTGCCCGGTTCCTCGATACCTATTTTCTTTTGGTCAATCGTCATTAGGGCCCCAAACCACTTTCCCGTTCTCTTTACCCGAAAAATGGCATAGTCAGGAAATTTATCCCATAAAAATTCGGGAAGAACTTGATATTTTTCTTGAATAAAGTGGACAAGACGATTGGATTGATCGTTTTGAAAGTAGTTTTTTTGAAAACAATGCTTTAAAATGTCTTTTAAAATCAAACGATATTCTTCTTTTACTGTACTTACAAATTCTCCTACCATACTCTCTAACCGAAAATTGGTATATTCTTCTCCTACTTCTAAATCATATACTTTTCCAGTCACTTTTCCTTTTTTATCAAGAAAAATATCAGCTTGAAAGGTATTCTTCATAAACTTTTTAGAATATCGATAATCATCTTTTTCTTTTACAAAACCATAAGGAATTAAAGATTCTTCTTTTACTTCACTTTTTTGAAAGATTTCTTCTTCTATTTTCATCTTCCCACCTCATCTTGTTTCAAAGTGATTCCTTTTCTCTATCCAACTTATACCAAAAAGAAAAGCTCTTCCGATCCTCTTCGTTATTCTTCAAGCTTTTCTCTTGTTCGTTCTATTTTTTGACATTTTATGTCTCGGTGTCATCGGTAAGCGGTTGTCCTTCTTCAAATTGGATCATACCTTTTTCTTGAATTTCTTTGATCTCTTCTGAATCAAAAATATCTTGCAATAATTCTTCTTGTTTTTGCTCACTATTATCAAATAAACCTATGATAATGGCATCTTTTTCTTCATCAATATAATGATAACTCCAATTACTAATGTCGGTCGTTTCTTCGGTAAAGTAGTCACTTAGTCTTTGATTGACTGTTTCTAAAGATAACTCTATTTCCCTATTCTCTTTTCCGCATCCTGTAAGTCCTACTAAGAAAAGACTGCATAATAATAGAGCGCATAATTT
>CALVJC010000117.1 GCA_944331945.1 uncultured Bacilli bacterium | reverse complement strand
AATTTTTTCTTTAAAGCATTAGCACTTTTCCTTTGATTTGATTTCACTGCTTTTTGAATAATTTTATTTATTTTTTCTTGTTCTATTTCTTCGGTGTATTGTTCCAAAGCTTCTTTATAATTCTCCTCTACAACCCCCTTTTTCTTTAACTCTTCCATTATTTTTTTTGGTCCTCTCGATGTTGTTATTAACTGGTTATAAACAAAGCTTTTAGCATAAACGGCATCGTTTAGATATCCTTGTTCTTTCAATTTTGAAATTGTTTTTTCAATATCCTCTTTTGGGAATCCTTTGGTTTCTAAATTTTTTTTCACTTCACAAGCCGTTTGAGCCTTTCTTTTTAAGAGGGATAAGGCACTATAATAGACTTCATAACTTTTATTTTCTTTTAATAACTCTTCTAGTTGTTTTTCCGTTATACTTTTTTTCAGTAAGAGACTATGTTTGATAATTACTTCTTCATAGAACGAATATTCTTTTTCTTGTTCAAAATAAATGGTATAGATGCCTTCTTTTGCTCTTTTGTAACGTAGTATTTTCATGATTAACCTCCTTGTTAGTTAATCGTAGCATAAAGAACAAACGTTCGTCAATCGCTTTTGCTAAAACAAAGTTAGTTTTTCGTCATGGCTAGGCGAGGAGCATAGCGATCGGTATTAGCACTTTGCGTTTCTGCTATACTATAAACTCCAATCCTTTCCATATAGTATCCCCCTCTTAATATCCAAGGATATTGTTCACTTATTTGAAAGGGGCCATTATTATACCAGCGTGATGTTTCTGAGATAGCATGTGATAAGCATTCTTGTCCATTGCAAGCTTCTTTTTCTATTCTACTAGTATATAGATTGTAATATTTTCCCTCTGGCATTTTTTCAAAGAAACTCGTTCCTAACAAATTATTATAATTTCCCATTACAATATCCCAAGCTCCTCCACTCATATCATAAACTCCAAAAATAGTTCCCGTCGTGGAAGCACCGGTTCCAGTGATATTTATATCATAAGTATAATGGCATCCGTAATCGGTAGCGTCTTTGTTGGCCTCCCCATAACTACATCCGGTGATAAATTGATCCGATTTGTTTGGATATACTTCTTTATTTGTTCCTATGTAATTAGAATTTCCTAGTTTTCCGTACTGACTTTGACTTAAATAAACTACCGCACCCCATTCGCTATTTTTCATTATATGGGTATCGATTTTATCCGTAAATCCATAACGATTCCCATTATCGTTCATCTTTAGAGCATTAGAAAAATTCTTAGCAAGTTGATTATATCTCCAACTTGTGACATTCGGTTTAATCATTATATCAAGATTGGTCGTTGTTCCACCTCCATAAGAAGCGCTTGGATCGGAGCTGCTAGTTTCAAACTTTCCCACCCATATTCCTGATAATTCTTCATCATCAAATGTAAAAGCATCCGGGGTATACCAATTTTTTATTCCTTGATTGGTTACATATTTTGCATTTCCTCTTTCTTTTATATTAGTATCTACAAATACAATATCAATTTCGCCTGGTAAAGATAAAGTTGGACTTTCTTCTAAATAACATCCCTTTTTTCCATAATAATTTTCTCCATCTCCACTTCCAATGGCATAAGAGTACCTGGGGATCCAGACCCACATTGTTTCAATATCATTCATGAGTATTGGGGTTCCAATACTAGCAGTTTGATATTTTGTTCTCGTGGTAGCACTTACGGTTACGGCATTGGCCCATTGTTGTTCTTTATAATTATACCAATTATTATTAATATCTGCTTTTACCCAATTCGTTCCATCATATGTCACTGCTATCATATTATCATCTAATTCTGGAGCATTTGGTATATCTTTATATTCAGAAAAAACCTGTTCATTTTCCTCTAAATATAGATCGTTATATTCAAATCCAACTTTTACTTTTAAAGACACAACTACTTCGTTATTAGTGTTATTTGTTACCATTACTTTATAATTCTTACTTTGTCCCGCTTCTATATTTACCCCTTTTTCTTCTGGCATCACTTCATATTCACAATCTGCAATATAACCAATTTTCACTTCCTCTGTAGTGTTTTTTTGATAAGAAATCTGGTATCTAGCATTTCTTGTATTCGTGTTTTTTAAAGTTATCACAAACGAACGGTTACTATTAGCAGGGATCACTAGTTCATTACTAGCTTCTTGATCAATGGTTAATTGATAATATAAAGTTCCTGCCACTATACTGATGGCATTCTTTTTTTCTTTTGTAACAGTAAACAAAGCATAAGAAAAATATCCTACGAAACATAACATTGATATTATTAAAGCTACCAAAAAATATATTTTTGATACTTTGATATGAAATGTCTTTTTCATATTTTTCCACCACCTTTTTTAACTCATACAGTCACTTTCTCAAGTAAAAAGAATAGAAAATTTTCTTCCCTATTCTTGATTTTTGGTATGATAAAAGCATTTAGATCACTACTTAATTGATCTAAATGACCCCCCCCAATTAACATTTGGTTAACTCTGTTTCCTCGCATTTTATCCACTTCTTTCTATCCTGTAATTTTTTATTTAAGTTCCCGTTTCTTTTAAGACGTGAAGTTACCTCTTAACCGACGATTCTACGTTTAGATTATATCATAAATTTCTCTTCTTTTTCAATCCTGTTTCTTTTTGAAAATAAAAAAGAGGCTACTCCTTTGTTGCCTCTATTATTTTTATCTGTCCCTCTAATACTTCTTCTAATGCTCGCCCTATATTTTTTGTACATTTATATTCATTCTCTCGTAATTGATAATGCTCTTCTTTGGCCATTTCTTTGCTACGTCTTGCAGCGATGTGAACTAATTCATATTTTGAGCTTACAACATTTAAAAGTTTATCTATGGAAGGATAAATCATAGTATCACACTCCTTATTATTATCATACGGGTTTC
>CALVJC010000116.1 GCA_944331945.1 uncultured Bacilli bacterium | reverse complement strand
GAAGAAGTACCAACCGAACAAGTATCTAATGCTACAGATATTGAAAAAGCTGCAGAACAAGCAGTAGAAGCGATGGCGAATGGAGAAGATGGAAATATCGTCTTTAATAAAGAAACGGGAGAAATTTCCTTTACTCCAAGCGCAACTGTAGAACAAAGTACAACTATCACAAAATAAATCTTTCATAAGAGCAAGTCAAAAAACTTGTTCTTTTTTTGGTATTTCTATGTTATACTAAAGACAGAATAAAAAGTGTGGTGAACAAAGATGGGTATTTTATTGACAAAATTAAAAGAAATAGAAACAAAAGAAAATCGTTCTTTTCAAACAGAAGAAAGTAAGAACCAAAATAACGATCAAGAAATACTATCTCTTCTTACAAATAATGATCAAATATTAGAAAAAGAAGAAATAGAAGCTCTTACCACTAGAATGGAACAGGCTTTAGGACATTATAGTCAGGTAATCGTAAAAGTAGAGAACTGTTTTTCTCCCAAAGAATATCAACAATTACTTAGTCAAAAACAAACCTACGAACAACAACTCTCAGCGATTAAAAACTCTTCCGATCAAACGATGAAATTGACTCAATTAAAGGATCTCGAAAAGAAATGGCAGGAAAGTTATACCACGATGACGGTGAAAATAAAAAAGAGTGTAGCGAATCAAAAATTAGAACAAGAATTAAAACAAGAAATAGAAAAAGCCGAAGACTTGCTTCTTGCTCTTGACTCGCAAAGCACCTCCTTATCATCGGAATGGATGCAAAAAGTGAGTAACCTTTATCAACAAGCGCTTGATCAAGGGAAAAACGAACAAGCATTACAAACACGTAAGCATGCGTTACAATTACTAATCTCAGAACTAGAAGGGAAGTGGCAAGAATTACAACAAAATGGGGCCAAAACCAATCTAGATACTTTTGACTTATTCGCTTCTATCAAAGATCAAATTACAGGCAGTACTTTCTTAAACAAAGACGAGAAAATATATGCTAAATATCAATTGCAAGATGGAAGAAATTATTATGCCATGATTCCCTCTGCTCAAACTTTAAATCAAGCCCTTCCAGAATTTCAAAACTTAAAACAGTTGCAACTAACCAAAGAAGAAATTGAGAAAATGCTTCTTCAAATCATAAGAAATGCACAAGTATATTACGACTTAAAAGAATATATTACTTACTTAGAACAAATTTATAAGAAAAATAACGCCACCAATCAACTACAATCACTAAAACCATATGAAACGCAGATTTTAAATATGGAAAAAACGTTAACCAGCCAGCTCAAATTTGCTGAATCACTCGCTCCAGTCTTAAATGGGAAAACCAGTGAGGCTTTTCCAGGTATCGTTTATCAAGGACCGAAGCCAAAAGACTTCTATGGTGATATAATTAATTTGGTTCCAAAAACGAAAGAAGAATGGACGAAGGTATTGATAAGTCAAGTCTTAGGAAACGATCAAGCTCCTATCAAACTAACGACCCAAGATATGTTACATAGTTTATATGGTACAGAGGAAGTAGAAAATTTAAAGATGATATTTCAAGAACCATCTAAGCCTGTCCCTCCTATCACCAAAGACGAGCAAGTAAGTAATTATTTAAAAAAGAGACTGGCAACCTTAAAAAAATTAGAAGAAGAAAAACAAATCAAAGAAAACTTTGACCGGGAAGAAGAACCTGCTTATTTCGATATTAATACGGTATTAGATTTGCATACTGCCGCTGCCGTTTCCGATCAAATCTATCAAAAAGGACAAGGCCTATTCGCCATCTGCGAATTATTAAAAACACATGAAGTAAATCGTTTCACTTCCCAATATAAAGCAAGAGAACTAGCCATGAAAGTAAATCCTGATCATTATCTCACCTTATTATTGGAAAATATGATCAAATCCTTTGCCAATAGTGTAAAAAAATCCAAAGAAGATAGTACTTACTTAACTAAAATGGCACCTGTATTTCAAATTATCCAAGAAACAATAGCAAAAACAGACTTCTCAAAACAACAATTAATGCAAGCATTCTTAACAAAGGAAGAAGCCTTAAAAGCCGCTATTTCAAACTTTGATTATCAATTCTTGGATCCCTTATCAGAAGAAAATAAACTATTACAAAATGCTTTAAAAATAGGGAAAGAACGCCAAAATATGTCAGCGATAAAAATAGAAAATGCTCTTGCTAAAGTGCACGAATCTTAAAAAAGAAAAATTTACGAAAACTCGTACTTGTAACAAATCAAAAAATATTATATATTATTACTGGAAGCAATAAAAGCTTCCACAGAATACCATTTCAACACTCTTTACCACCTTGTTCTTATTAACATCGCCCTGTCAATAAAGCAAGCCGAGGTTGAGATGGTATTTTTATTTTATGAAAATAGACCATGTATGTTAAAATATAATGGTAGGGGGAATATTTATGAGTACGATAGACCAAATCAAAAAAGATATCGCCGATTTAATAAAACTATATTATAAGGCAAGAACCACAAATCAAAAGGCAATTATCTTTTTTTACTTGCAGAAATTGCATATCCTTTATGCAAATGCTTTAGGAGAAGAATATCCTGCTATTGTAACTTTAGAAAAAGAAAACCCCTATATGAAGAAGAAAACAACAGAACTATTAAAGCAAAAAAGTAAGCAACAAATTGATTCGTTTCGCAAAGAGAAGGAAATCCATCGCCTTATTACGGCTTATATCGAGGACGAACTCTTAGAAGAAATGGAACAAGAGCCTCGTTATACCTCTTTTTCCCAAGAAGAGGGAGATTTTCTTTTAGAAAAATATTTCTCTCAAAAGTTCCAACAAGGAAAAGACTATTTAAGAAAGTTAAAAGAAGAAAATAGATTGATCGATTTTAAAGAAATAGATTCTAGAACATATCAAACCGTAGCTGCCTTGTACCTTGTCTTTCCTTTAAATCGCTATTATCTGCTCGAACCAGAAGAAAGAAAAAATACGATCTTTTATTTATCTAGTATCGTCCATGAACTAGGCCATATAGAAGATCTAGAACAAGAAAAAAGTCGTGGCTTTTCCAGCAAGGCCAATTATGATTTAAGATCCATTTATCAAGAAGCCAATGCCCGTTATCGGGAAAAAGAATTTTTAAAATTCTATCAACAGGATCCAAAGTATCAACGAGATGTCTTAATCGCCCAACAAAATGAATATCAAAGTTTTTACTGGTTCACAGAAGACTTGTTTTGTCTTTCCCTTTATGATGATAGACATTTAAAATCAAATCGTTTTTTAAATCTTTCGAAAGAAAAGCAACAACAACTATTAAACAGAAAGCTCGATTGGGAAGAACAAAAATTTGTTCTTGAAATGAATATAGGAGATAACTTAAACTATTTTTATGGTGATGTCTTATCGGAACTATTTTTAGAAGATCCTACACTCCGGGAACAATTTTTTCAATTAAAATCGTCTTATTATGATCTAGATCTTTTAAAAGAGTTGCATTTTCATCCAAAACAAGCAGGGGAAGTCATTGGAAAACATATCAAACAACATATGAAAAGTTACAAAAAGATTGTCAAATAAACAAAAACAAGCTATAATATAACTATCTTCTATGCAAGAGGAGTATAGTAGAAAGCACAAGAGATATGTCTAGATCTTAAGCAAAGGCCTTAAGTGAGGTGAAAGGACATAACAACCTACTAGAAGACACTTGCGGATGCTATTAGGAAAAATAGAAGCGGTTACCCCCGTTAAGCGGTAAGAAAGAAACAATTAAGGTGGCACCACGGGGAAACTCGTCCTTTGGAAGGTGCTACCTTTTTCATTAAGGAGGAATAAAGATGATAACAAAACCAAAAGGAACGGTAGATATTACAGGAACAGATGCAAAGATTTGGAAATATGTAGAAGAAGTGATTGATTCGGTGATGGAAAAATATAATTATACTTATATTAGAACTCCTATTTTCGAATCCACCGAATTATTCCATCGGGGTATCGGAAATACCACGGACATTGTAACCAAAGAAACTTATGACTTTATCGATCGTGGTGATCGTAAAATGACTTTAAGACCAGAAGGAACCGCTGGAGTAGTGCGCAGTTTTATTGAAAACAAAATGTATGGAAATAGCGATCTACCCGTCAAAGTTTACTATAATGGCACCATGTATCGTTATGAAAGACCCCAAGCAGGAAGAAATCGAGAACTGAGTCAATATGGCGTAGAAGTTTTAGGAAGTGACGATCCTTTTATCGATGCCGAGGTCATTTCACTTGCCCTAAATATTAATTCCATGTTAGGACTAAAAGGCAATAAAGTACATATCAATAGTTTGGGAGATCAAGAATCAAGAGACAATTATCGTCGTGCTTTAACCGAATATTTAAAACCTCATATCGATGAACTATGCGAGGATTGTAAGGCTCGTTTTGAAAAAAATCCCCTTCGGATTTTAGATTGTAAAGTCGATGCGGAAAATGCAATTCTTAAAGAAGCCCCTAAAACCATTGATTATCTAAACGAAGAAAGCAAAAAACGCTTTGATACCGTCTGCGAATACCTTGACTTACTACAAGTAGAATATGTCATTGATCCGAAAATTGTAAGAGGTCTTGACTATTACGATCATACCGTCTTTGAAATTCATGCCGATATTCCTGGCTTTGGAAATGCCAATGTTTTAGGAGGCGGCGGTCGTTATAATAAGTTAGTCGAACAATTAGGAGGCCCAAGCACGCCTTGTGTTGGTTTCGCTTCCGGTCTTGACCGCTTAGTAATGGCCATCAAAGAGAGTAAGATCGACTTACCAATAAGAGATCATCTAGATGCTTATATCATGTATGTCAATGAAGAAGAAAAGAAATATGCCATTTACTTATCGCAAGAACTTCGCATGGCTGGCTTTGTTGTGGATACCGATTATGGGAATAAAAGTCTTAAAGCCCAATTTAAACAAGCCGATCGTATGAAGAGTACCTATTATATTCTTTTAAATAGCGAAGACTTAAAAGAAGGATTAATTACTATCCGTAATAGTAAAACCAAAGAAGAAGATAAAATTATGATGGAATATATGATTTACTACTTCGATGAACATTTAATTGATCAAGAAATCGAAGAAGATTCTTGTGAGTGTGGACACCATGAAGAAGGGGAATGCCACTGCCACAAGCATCATGAATAGAAGGTGAGAGAGTGAAAACAATACAAAATACAGAACTATCCCTAAAAAATAAAGGGGAAGAAGTAACACTATATGGCTGGGTTCAAAAGAAAAGAGATTTAGGAGGCGTGATCTTTCTTGACTTAAGAGATCGTAGTGGAATCATTCAAGTGGTGATTCGAGAAGGGAACCCTTCTTATGACCTCGCTTCTACTTTAAAAAGTGAAAGTGTTATTCAAGTGGAAGGAATCGTCGAAGAGCGGGAAAGCAAGAATGATAAACTAGAAACTGGTGAGATTGAAATCAATACCCAAAACCTAACCTTATTAAACCCGGCTTCTGATATTCCGTTTGAAATTAGTGATGATACAACCGCCTTAGAAGATACCCGCTTAAAATATCGTTATTTAGACATTCGAAGAAATCCAATCAAAAATCGTTTGATTACAAGACATAAAATTGTCACTTCCATTCGAGAATATTTAAATTCTCAAGCTTTTATTGAAATGGAAACGCCGATTCTTTGTCTTTCTACTCCCGAAGGTGCTAGAGATTATTTAGTACCTAGTCGCGTCAATAAAGGCAACTTTTATGCGTTACCGCAAAGCCCCCAAATTCTAAAACAACTTTTAATGATTGGGGGAATGGAACGTTACTATCAAGTCGCTCGTTGTTTCCGGGATGAAGATTTAAGAGCCGATCGTCAACCAGAATTTACCCAAATCGATTTAGAAATGAGTTTTGTTGATGAACAAGACATCGAAACCATAGTCGAAGGCCTTATGAAAAAAGTCTTCCATGATGTCAAAGGAATAGAGATAGAAACGCCATTTCTTCGCATGCCTTACGACGAAGCGATGGAACGCTATGGTAGCGATAAACCAGATATGCGTTTTGAAATGACTCTATCGAATGTCACCAATCTTTTCCAAAATACGGAATTTAGTGTTTTTCAAAATACCATAAAAGAAAATGGCTACATCAATGCCATGGTAGTAAAAGGAAAAGCCTCAGAAATTTCTCGGAAAAAGATTGACGAATATACGGAATATGTGAAAACGTATCAAGCGAAAGGCTTAGCTTTTGTCAAACTGGAAGAACAAGAATTTACGGGAGGAATTAGTAAATTCTTAAGCGAACAAGAGAAAGAGTCTTTAACCAAAACGTTGCATTTGGAAGATCAAGATGTGGTATTCTTCCTTTCCGACAAAAAGAAAATTGCTCAAGTTGCCTTAGGAGAACTACGTTTAAAAATTGCCAAAGATTTTAATTTGATTCCCAAAGATTGTTATAAATTCTTATGGGTTACCGATTTCCCAGTCTTCGAATGGAGTGAGGAAGAAGGCCGTTATATGGCTTGTCATCATCCTTTTACAGCTCCGAAAGAAGAAGATGTAGATCGCTTATTGACCGATAAAGAGCATGTCAAAGCCAAAGCTTATGATATTGTCTTAAATGGTTATGAAGTAGGTGGTGGCAGCATTCGTATTCACCGTAACGAAGTCCAAGAAAAGATGTTTGAAGCGTTAGGTTTTACGAAAGAACAAGCCGAAGAAAAATTTGGTTTCTTCCTCGAAGCCTTTAAATATGGAGCTCCTCCTCATGGGGGACTTGCTCTAGGTTTAGAACGTTTAGTGATGATTTTAACAGATACGACGAACATTCGTGATGTTATTGCTTTTCCAAAAACAGCCAGTGCCAGTGATTTAATGAGCTCCGCTCCGAATAAAGTAGCAGCCAAACAATTAGAAGAACTAGGCATTGCCATTACTAGTCAAGAAAATTAGATTGCCAAAACAGCAATCTTTTTTTGACAAAGCAAGAGACTTCTGATAGAATAAAAACCATTCAGTGGGATTTGGAGTGAAATACATGAAGTTATTATCAAAAATAAAAGCAAAGAAAAAATACATTAAAAAAGGGAAGGCCTATCTTTCCTTTCTCTTTCTCTTTAGTTATATTCTAGCGATCTTCTTTCTTTTCTTTTATAATAATTTTCACTTTTTTTCTGTGAAGTCCGATAAGAGCCTAGCCATACTAGAAGTCGAAGCCAAAGAGATTGAAAAAAGTACGACGGCGATTAGTGAAATACCAAAAAAGGTTTTAAACATGAATTTTTCTTTGGAAAAGAATCATAGTGCAATTGTGAATCCTGTTTGGCCTACCGATGGTTGTGGTTATATTAGTAATAATTACAGTGGTTATCATGATGGAATTGATATTGCCGGTTGCCCTTACAATGCCAATATCTATGCTGCAATGAGTGGAACTGTGGTAACCGTAAGTACCAAATATGACAATGGTCTTTATATTGTCATTCAACAGGACAATGGACAATATACCATGTATGCGCATCTTGCTAGTTCCTATGTCAGTGTAGGGCAACGAGTAGAAGCATCCCAAGTGATTGGTGGTATGGGAAGAAGTGGCAATGCCACCGGTGTCCATCTTCATTTCTCTTTATGGATGGCTTATCCTTATCTAGGCGCTTCCTTAAGCCCTTGGATTTTATACTAAACTTTTCTAACAAGATTCCTTTTTTAGGAATTTTTCTTTTTTTTAGGAAAAATGTCCATACCGCTTTTCGCCTACCGAATAGAATAAGGCGAAAGGAGAATTTTATGAATCAATATTACCAACCTCAAGTTCCATATTATCAATTGGGTAAAAATAATATGCGAACCCTTGGAACCAATCCAACCCTTTTCTCTTCTTCGGAAGGCTTTGCAAAAGGAAATATGTTTTCAAACACTTATACCCCCTATAAAAACTATCAACCTCAAGTATTAAGAGCGACGAGTGAACAAGAACAGCTTTTCTTACAAATGGCCGAGGCGGACTTTGCCGCTCATGACTTAAATCTTTATTTGGATCTCCATTCTCAAGATGGAAATATGCTTGACTTATTTAATCAATATCGTAGACAAACCAATCGGTTAATGATGGAATACGAGCAAAAATATGGACCTTTGACGACCAGCAGCGATACGTTGAATCAAAGTCCATTCATGTGGACGGCTCAAGCTTTCCCATGGAATACAGGAGGGATGTAAAATGTGGCAATATAAAAAGAGATTACAATATCCCATTAATATAAAAAAGAAAGATTTAAGAATGGCTAAGCTCTTAATTACGCAATATGGCGGCTCCAACGGAGAGCTAGCTGCAGCCCTTCGTTATTTGAATCAAAGATATACAATGCCAGATACCAAAGGACAAGCCTTGTTGACAGACATCGGCACCGAAGAACTCGCTCATGTAGAGATGATTTCCACGATGGTTTATCAGTTAATGAAAGATGCTACCATAGAAGAAATCAAAGAAGCCGGACTTGATCCGAATTATGCCGAACGGGCTAGAGCCCTTTATCCAACCGATGCCAATGGAGTTCCCTTTACGGTCGCTTATTTCGCTACCACCGGAGACCCGATCGCAGATTTATCAGAAGATATGGCCGCAGAACAAAAAGCTCGCGCAACTTATGAAAACTTAATAGACTTAACGGACGATCCCGATGTCATTGGTCCCCTTGTTTGGTTAAGACAAAGAGAAATTGTTCACTATAATGCCTTTGAAGAACTATTCCAAGATTACATGAAACGTTATGGAATACGTCAATAAATTATGTTAAAGCTACTTGTATTATGAATTTTTGAACGAAAAATGCATATCTTAAAATTGACAGATAATATTCATATATGTTATATTATCTGTACCGAAAGCTTACTGCTTTGTCAGGTCTATAACTGGTGTATGATTTCAAATTTAGTGCTAGGCACCTTCCCAGTTAGGGGAAAGAGAACAGAAGTTCTCTTTTTCTATGGAAGAAAAAGTTTAACCTCAATAAAGCGAATGGTTGGAGCGATATCTTTCCCATTTATCAAGTGTTGTTCATACTGACTATGCAAGTAATGAGACATAATATCTGCGCTTTGTATTCCAAAATGATGTCTAGAATCAAATTTTTTGATTTTTATTTCTAGACCTCCAGTCAAAATTGGATTATGTTTTTTCGAATAATCGTAATTGAGAATCCCGTTTACCAATTCTTCATAGATACTATCTTCTAAATTATAGTATCCATTACTTTTGGTTTTAGAATCATCAATTTTAATATAAAGATTTAATTTCATATTTGGATCTATTTTCTGATTTCGAATAGAATACAAAACAATTTCTTTAATAATTCTTTTTTGAGCGTAATCACAGAATCTTCCTCGCGATGATTTATCTGCTAATATCTCCTGATATATCTTATGATTGTTGATAAAAACACCATAATTTTTTTCTTTCTTTACAAGATTAAATATTCTTCGTTTATCAGAGGGCCTCATTTTTATTGTTCCTTTAATCTCCACACAATGATAATCACAAGTCTCTTTTTTCTTTGAGCAATATTTACATTTAATACTATTAATAATCATTTTGTACTTATTGATAAAATTTTGATAATCCATAGAAGAATAGAAAAATAGCCCTCCAAAAATACAAGAGTTTTCATTTTTATTCAATTTACCGGAATCATCCATTACGATAAAAATCTCATTTTTCATAGTATCTTTCCTCCTGATGTGTTTTGAACTGGTAGAGAACGTAATTGTAAAAAGAATAAACCAAGAAATTTTGATAATTCTTAAAAAGTATTTTCTCTTGCCTAACATAATATATTGTTTTAGATGAATACGCAACAACTTTTTGAAAAAAAAGAAAAATCCCTTGTGAGGATTTTATCGGCGCCAAAATGGTGGCCTTACATAGATAGGACCTCCCATCGGTGGACGAAATGGAGGCATCATGGGATAGCCCGGTGGAAATGGCATAGGGACAAAATAGGGTCTAGGTCGAAAAGAAGAACCGATTCCATAACCGATCGCACCTCCGACAAGAAAAGGTACCACACCCCGCTCATTATTGGAATAATAACCATTTCGATTTTGCATACTATAATTAGAATACATAAAAACACATCCTTTTGATGTTAGTTTATGTTATAATGAAAAAGTAAGAAAGGAAGATAGCCTATGGATGAAAGAATTCATAAACTAGCAGAAATGATCTGCACCAATTCATTAGATTTACAACCACAAGAAAAGCTTTATATCTCTTATGGTAGTACCGCTTGTCATGATCTTGTCAAAGAACTCATCACCATTGCCAGTCAAAAAGGAGCCTTTGTCTATACGGAATTAAATGATCTTGAATTAGAAGCATTAAGAAAAAGAGAAATCGATGAAAAAAACATTTCCAAGATTACGGAATTAGAAGAAGCCAAAATTGCTTATTTTGATGCTTTTATCTATCTAAAATATGCCCAAAATGACTATGAGTTAAAAACACTAGCAGAAGAGAAAAGGAAAAAACTAAACAAAGCAATTGAAAACTCTGTTCAAATAAGAGCCAATCAAAAGAAATGGGTATTATTAAATTATCCCAGTATTTTAGATGCTTATAAAAGTAAACGTAGTATCGAAGAATACTATAACTATGCACTTTCTGCCATGACGGTAGATTATCAAGAAATGGCTCATCAAATGGAACCATTAAAAGAGTGGATGGAAAAAACAAAACAAGTTCATATCGTCTCTCCCGGGACCGATTTGACCTTCTCTATTGAAAATATGCCTGCCATACCATGTGCAGGAGAAAAAAACCTTCCGGATGGGGAACTTTATACCGCCCCTATTAAAAATAGTGTTAATGGAACCATCACTTATAATACGCCGAGTCCTTATCAAGGAAATGTCTATCACCATGTAAAATTAGTCTTTCAAAATGGTCAGATTATGGAAGCGACCAGTGAAGAAGGGGACTTATTAAACACTATCTTCGCCACCGATGAAGGGGCCAGATATGTAGGAGAATTTTCTCTTGGTTTTAACCCTATGATAACAGAACCCATGGAAGACATTCTATACGACGAGAAAATTTATGGAAGCCTTCACTTTACACCGGGCTCTTGTTATGAAGACTGTGATAATGGCAATCATTCTGCCATTCACTGGGATTTAGTTCTCATTCAAACCAAAGAATATGGTGGGGGAGAAGTCTATTTTGATGATGTCTTAATCCGTAAAGATGGAGAATTTATCCCCGAAAACTTACAAGGCCTAAACAAAAAAAGATAAGAAAAGCGTGTTCAAAGACAGGATGTTATGATACAATAAAAGTAGAGGTGGATGCGAATGACAAAATCAAAAAAAGAAAAAGCAACCAAAAAGAACTATCTTATTTTAGGAATTATTTATGCCGTTGTTATCATCATTGTCTTATATCTAGCGAGTTGGTATCGGACTTACCGAGAATATCAAGAGGAAATACCAGTCCTTACGAATGTCGTTCCTGTAATGAATCAAGAAGAATTAAATCATTATATTATGGAAAACCCAAGCTTTATTCTTTATGTATGCTCCGCTAGTGATAAAACCTGCCGTGATTTTGAAACCGATTTCAAAGCAGAAATTGAAGCGAATGGTTGGAAAGATGACATTGCTTACATTAACATTGCCAAAGAAAATGAGGCCTCTTATCTAGAAGACCTTGTCAACCAGTATGCCACAACAGATTTAGAGTTAACGAGAACGCCGGTTTTAATTGCTTTCCAAGATGGAAAAATTGTGGCCGCAGAAAAGGGCTTGAATGGTGCGCCAATGACCATAAGCGAAGCTGTAAAATTTATGGATATTTATCAAGAGAAAGGGGAGTAGCCCTTTTTCTTTCGAAGGAGGAAATATGAATCACATTGTTTTATTTGAACCGGAGATTCCTCAAAACACAGGAAACATTATGCGAACTTGTGTGGCGACAAATACAAGACTACATTTAATTCGTCCCTTTGGTTTTGCCTTAGACGATGCCCACTTAAAACGAAGTGGTGTTAATTATATTGATAAACTAGATTATCGAATTTATGATAACTGGGAAGACTTTAAAGCCAAAAATAAAGGTACTTATTATTACCTTACAAGGTATGGCCACAAACCGCATAGTAGTTTTGACTATCGGAATCAAGAGAAAAAAGATCTTTATTTTATCTTTGGCAAAGAATCAACTGGAATTCCCAAAGAAATATTACAACAAGACTTAGACCATTGTCTTCGCATTCCGATGACGGAAAACACGAGAGCCTTAAACGTTTCCAATAGTGTAGCGATTGTCATCTATGAAGTATTAAGACAACAACAATATGAAGGACTACTTCAAGAAGAACCAGACTGTTATAAAGGAAAAGATTATTTAGAAAGAAATTAAAAAGTGATAACCCATCGATTATCACTTTTCTTATGCAGCTGTAACTTCTTCTTGTTCCGCTTGCTTACGGAAGCTTCTAGCTTCTCTTGCACTCATGCGCACTTTCGTACCATCTTCTAAACGAACAACTTGTAAATTTGGTTTTTGTTGTCTCTTGGTAGCATTTAAAGCATGAGATCTATTATTTGCCGTTAAAGGTTTTTTGCTTGTTACTTTGATTGCCATTTTTATCCCTCCTTATAATCCGTTCTGCTTTATAACTTTACCATAGAAACCAAGGAAAGTCAAACATTTTTTCTTGAAAAACCTTATTCTCTAAAAATAGTTTTTTTCTAAGAAACTCGAAAAAAAGATAGCAAAAGATAATGCAAATTGGAATAGGTTAAGTTATAATGATAGTAGAAGGTGATACTTGTGGCTTATATTAGTGTAAAAAATTTAACGAAGACGTATCAAATGGGAGAAGTTACCATCAAAGCGATCGATAATGTTTCCTTTGAAATCGAAGAAGGAGAACTCACCGTCATTTTAGGGCCATCGGGTGCTGGAAAAACGACCATTCTAAACATTTTAGGAGGCATGGACAAAGCAACCAGTGGTAGTGTGATCATTGATAATGTTGATATTTCAAAATATAGTAATCGGAAATTAACCGAATATCGTCGTTATGATATTGGCTTTGTCTTCCAGTTTTATAATTTAGTTGGCAATTTAACTGCCTTAGAAAATGTCTCTTTAGCGAGTCAAATTTGTAAAAAACCGATGGATAGTGAAGAAGCCTTAAAAAGGGTAGGACTCTTAGATCGGAAGGAACATTTTCCTGCCCAATTATCAGGAGGAGAACAACAACGGGTTTCCATTGCTAGAGCCATTGCCAAAAATCCTAAAATCTTGCTTTGTGATGAGCCAACCGGAGCCTTAGACTCCAAAACAGGAAAAAAGATTATTGAACTGTTACAAAACACTTGCCATAAAACAAATACAACGACGATTATTATCACTCATAATGCTGTCATCGCTGAGATCGCCGATAAAGTCATTCAAGTCAAAAATGGGAAAATCGAAAGTATCACAATCAATGAAACCCCAAAACTAGTAAAGGAGATTGATTGGTGATGTTAAAGCTCATTCTTAAGAATAGCTTTCGAAAAATTTGGAAAGCCAAAGGCCGGTTTCTTTCTCTTATCTTCATTGTTATTTTAGGAACTTCTTTTTTTGCAGGAGTAAGAGAAACCGCCAGTGATATGTTAAAAACCCTTGACCATTATTACGATGAAACACATCTTCATGATTTTAAAATCGTAAGTACCATGGGGTTAACCGAAGAAGACCTTACCTCCTTAGAAGAAGTAGAAGGAATTGCCGAAGTAGAGGGAGGCTATTCCTTTGATACCCTGATCGATGGTAACGTCGTCAAAGTTTTAGCTTTGACGGATATTAGTAAAGCCACCTTAATGGAAGGAAGAATGCCCGAAAATAATTCTGAATGTTTAGGAGAAGATGGCGTATTTTCCCTTGGAGAAACGATCACGATCGACGAAAATGACTCTCTGAACAACAACACTTGTACAGTTGTTGGAACTACTAGAAGCAGTAGTTATATCTACAATAATAAAGGAATCTCCACCGTGGGAGATGGAAAACTAGATAGTTTTCTTTATGTACCCAAAGAAAATTTCAAACTAGACTATTATACCGAAATATATCTATTAGTCGATGGCGCCAAAGATCTTATTTCATACTCAGAAGCCTATGACGAAGCCATTGCCAAAGTGGATCAAAAACTTCAAGAACTAAAACCTCTTCGGGAAACCGCCCGCTACGAAGAAATATTAGAAGAAGCGATGAATAAAGTGGCTCAAGCAGAAAATGACTTAAACGAAGCCAAAAGGACCAATGAAGCCAAATTTAATGAAGCTTTAACAACCTTGAACTCTACGAAAATTCGGTTGGATGAAGCGAACACTTCTTACAACAACAACTTAGCAAGATTAAACCAAACCAAAGAAGAAACGGAAGCTAGGCTAAACGATGGTTTTACCGCCTTAAATAATGCCAAAACAGAGTTCAATCAAGCTCTCGCTGCTGCCAACTTAACCATCGACACGCTAGAACCTACTTTAGACACTTTAAATCAGCAGATTACAGCCATAGAGGCCCAGTTAGAAACTTTGGATCCTGAGAGTGAATTATACCAAACGTTAAATGCCACCTTGACGGAATTAAAAAACAATAAAACAAATATTGAAACTTTAATTACTACCAATCAAGCTTTAACCGAACAAGAAACCACCTTAAATAATTCCCAAGCAGCTTGGATAAGAGAATATAATAATGCCATAACCCAATTAGAGAATGCCAAAACATCTATTGATACCGGTTATGAAGAGTTAAATAGAGGATATGAAGAATACACGCAGAACTATGACCTTTATTTAGAAGAAATTGCCAACTACGAAGGAGAAATTGCTTCGGCGAAAGCATCTGTTGCTACCTTAGAAAAACCAGTATGGTACTTATTAACAAGAGATGATTTAACCGGCTATACTTCTTTTTATGAAAGTGCTACCAAGGTAGATTCTATTGCCGCTGTCTTTCCTATTTTCTTTATCTTAATTGCCTTTTTAATGGCCTTTAATACCATGAATCGCATGATCGAAGAAGAACGAGGAGAAATTGGTGCCTTTCTCTCTTTAGGAATTCGCAAATCTACCATTTGCTTTAGTTATCTCCTTTATATCTTTTTCGCTTGTGTCTTAGGCCTTGTCATTGGCTTAGGAGTAGGCTATACCTTGATTCCTCGCATTCTTTATACCGTTTATGCCGCTTCTTTCACCATACCGTCTTTAATAACCTACATCAATCCGACCGCTTGTCTCTTCATCGTCATTACCACCTATCTTTTGATGGGGTTAGTAGTTCTATTGAGTTTAGCGAAAGACTTTAAACAAGCTCCCGCTACAATATTAAGGCCTGCCGCCCCAAAACAAGGCAAGAAAATCTTACTAGAGCGTTTCACCGTCTTTTGGAAGAGACTATCGTTTTCTTGGAAAATTACACTTCGTAATTTATTCCGCTACAAAAAAAGAATTATCATGACAGTCCTAGGAATTGCTGGCTGTACCGCCTTACTTTTAACCGGCTTTGGAATTAAAGATAGCTTAACCGATTTAGTTACTATTCAATATGAAGAAATTCAACATTACGATGCTACTTTAGTACTAAAGGAAGATCAAAAGGAAGAAGAAATAAAAGAAATTCTTCAAGAAAATGGCATCGAAAGTTATTTAAAAACTAACATTGCAAGCTTTACCTTCAAAGCAAACCATAAAAATTTAGACTTTACCTTAATTGCTTTTATGGATGATGGGCCTCTAGAAGATTACTTCACCTTTCAATCGATCGATGGAAAAGACTTATCCCTTCCCGAAAATGGAGTCATCATCACTTCAAAAATGGCCGATCTCTTGGATGCTTCCGTAGGAGAAAATATTAGTATTCGCAATAGTGATAACGAATTATTCTTTGTTCGCGTAGCAGGAATTTGTGAAAATTATATTAGCCATTATTTATATATGAGTGATACATATTATCAAGAAATTTTCTCTGATTCTTCTTTCAATAGCTTCCTTGTGCAATTACCGGATCAAACCAATCAGGAAGAACTATCCAGTAACTTACTCACGACCGATTCTTTCTCTACCATTCAATATACTACCGATAACATGGAAATGTTCCAAGATATTATTTCTGGCATGAATAATATTGTTTATCTAATTATTGCCTTTTCAACCTTCTTAGCGATTACGGTTTTATATAATCTGACCATTATCAATATCAATGAACGACAACGAGAAATTGCCACCTTAAAAGTATTAGGCTTTCGTGATAAAGAAGTCTCAAGCTATGTCTATCGAGAAACCGCTATCTTAACAATAATAGGAATTGTCATTGGTATTCTCTTTGGCTTTACCTTAAACACCTTTGTCTTAATGATTGCTGAAACCGATGAAATCCTCTTCCTAAAAACGATCAAACCGCTAAGCTATATTCTTACCTTTATCATTATTATTGCTTTCAGTTTAATTGTCCAAATTATTACTTATTTCATCTTAAAGAAAATTGATATGATCAGTTCTTTAAAGTCAGTAGAATAAGACAAGATCTATCTTTTAAAGTCCTCTTCCGGGGACTTTTTTGGATTGAAAAGTAAGAAAATCGAAAAAATGATCGAAAAATACTTTCTTAAAAATTAACTTATGATACAATAAAAAAAGAGGAGGAGATGAGTCGATGAATCCAATGTTATATGTAAAAAGCAATTATTCTCTTCTTTCTAGTTTATTAACTATTGATAAAATTGTAAAACGAAACAAAGAGCAAAATACTGGGTATGCCGTCTTATGTGATGATAACATGTATGGAGCAATGGAATTTATCAAAAAGTGCCAAGCGGAAGATCTGAAACCAGTCCTTGGTTTGGAAATGCATTTAACCGATCACGACCTTTTAGCGTTCGTTCAAGATAGCGAAGGTTATCAAAATATCATGAAATTATCGACATTACAAAATAGCAAAGAATTAACCCAGGAAAAAATAATAGAACATCAAAAAAACTTAATATTCTGTCTTCCTTATGAGACCAAAGACTTTTTCTCTTTTTATCAAGAACACCTCGATACGGTCTTTTTAGGCTATCAAAACAAAAAAGAGGAGGAAGAGGTAAAAAAATTAACCCCAAGCATTGTGTTTTTAAGAAAATGCCTTTATGAAACCGAAGAAGAAAAAGAATATTTAAAATGTTTATATATGATTCGTGATGGTAAGACCATCAAAGACAATCCTCTTTATGATCTCGATCAAAAAAACTTTCTGGAAGAAAATATCACCGCATATAGTGGAGAAGAGGGGCTTTCGAATGCCCAAAAGATCATCGATCGCTGTAATCTAACGTTAAAAGAAGCGCAAGTTTTACTTCCACTTTATCCCTGTCCAGGCAATCTAAAAGCGGAAGTTTATTTGCAAGAACTAGCTAAAAAAGGGCTTATGAAACGACTCAAAGGCCATATTCCCAAAGAATATCAAGATCGTCTTCTTTATGAATTAGACGTTATTATCAAAATGGGTTTTGCCAATTACTTTTTAGTGGTTTATGACTTTATTCGTTATGCCAAACAAAAAAACATCTTAGTAGGTCCAGGCCGAGGAAGTGCTGCGGGGAGTTTAGTCGCTTATTGTCTTGGCATTACGGAAATTGATCCTTTAGAATATGACTTGCTCTTTGAACGCTTTTTAAATCCCGAACGGGTAAGCATGCCAGATATTGATACGGATTTACCAGATGCCTATCGGGATGACGTAATCTTATATGTCAAAGAAAAATATGGTGAAAAAAGAGTCGCTGGCATTGTGACCTTTGCAACCTTAGCAGCCAAACAAGTCCTTCGTGATGTTGGTAGAATTCAAAACATCCCCCTTTATAAAATTGACAAGCTAAATTCCTTTCTTCCGGCTATAACCAAGGATCCCCTTCAAAAATTCTATCAAGAAAATCAAGCTTTTAAAGAATATATTGATCGCGATCCTAGTTTACAAAAACTACTTGAAATTGCTAGTCGTCTAGAAGGCTTTCCTCGTCAGATTGGAACCCATGCCGCCGGTATTGTCATGTGTCAAAAAGATTTGGATGAAGTAATTCCTCTAACCAAATCCGATGATATGTACCTAACCAGCTACTCCATGAATTATCTAGAAGAATTAGGCCTTTTAAAAATGGACTTTTTAGGAATTAAAAACTTAACGATGATCATGAATGTTTTAGAAAATATTGAAAAAGAAGGACAGCAAAAATTATCCTTTCATCAAATCCCTTTAAATGATCCAAAAGTCTATGAACTATTTACCCAAGCGGAAACGACAGGAATCTTTCAATTTGAATCTGCCGGCATGCGAAACTTTTTAAGGAAACTAAAACCCCAAAACTTTGAAGACATCATCGCCGCCATTGCTCTTTTCCGTCCAGGACCGGCAAGTAACATAGATACCTACATCGCCAGAAAAGAGGGAAGAGAAAAAGTAAATTACTTAGACCCGAGCCTAGAGAAAATTTTAAAAAATACCTATGGCATTATGATCTATCAAGAACAAATTATGCAAGCGGCAAGCATCTATGCTGGTTATACATTAGGGGAAGCGGACATTTTACGAAGAGCCATCAGTAAGAAAAAAGTAGACGTCTTAAAACAAGAAGAAGAACGGTTCATCAAAAAGGCTACTGAAAAAGGGCATCCTTTATCGGTCACCAAAGAAATCTTTGCCATGATTTTAAAATTTGCGGGTTATGGCTTCAATCGCTCTCATGCAGTCGCTTACTCTCTCGTCGCTTATAAAATGGCCTACTTGAAAGTACACTATAAAATCGAATTCTATGTAGCGCTTCTAAGCAATGTGATTGGAGTCGAAAGCAAAACAAGAGAATATTTTATGGAAATTCGCAGCCATAACATTGAAATATTAAAACCTGATATCAATCAAAGTGAAATGCAATATATTAGAATAAAAAACAGTATCTTAGTTCCTTTTTCTTGCATCAAAGGAATTGGAGTGACTGTCTGTAAAATGATTTTGGAAGCAAGGAATGATGGACCTTTCGCTACTATCTTTGAAGCCTTTAGTCGCCTTGTTCAACACAAAGTAACCAAAAAGCAATTAGAAACGCTGATCTTAGCAGACTGCTTCCGATCTTTTGGTTATAGCAAAAAAACCTTAATCGAGGAACTTGATGCTCTTTATAATTATGCTGAACTGACCAAAGATTTAGACAAAGACTTAGTGCTATTACCAGAACTAAAAGAAAAAGAAGAATATTCGAATTATACCTTACTAGAACAAGAACAAGAAGTCTTTGGCTTTTACATCAGTAACCATCCTACCACCGTCTATCGTAATAAATTTATCAATACCATTCTTTTAAATCAACTAGAACAATATTATAATAGAAATGTAACCGTATTTATCATGGTAGAAAAAATTAAAGTCATTAAAACCAAACGCCAAGAAGAAATGGCTTTTGTCAGTGGTAGTGATGAAACCAAAATGATGGACTTTACCTTATTTCCGAAAATATATGCCAAAGCCAAAGACTTAAAAAGGGGGGACTTATATTTGATTACCGGTACCGTAGAAAAACGGTTTAATCAGACTCAAGTGATTGTCAATCAATTGAAAAAAGTGAAAGGGGAAGAACATGAAGAAACAGAAGATCTTAATTCTTAGTGCTATCTTATTTTTCATCGATTTTGGAGTGAAACAGATAATACGTCTTGGTTTAACCGAAAGAATCACGCTAATCCCTAATATTTTATATCTAAACTATACTGAGAATAAAGGTGGTGCCTGGGGAATCTTTCATCAATATCCCATTCTTTTAATCATTATTTCCCTTTTCTTCTTTTTCTTCCTTTTATCTTATATTAGAAAACAAAAAACAATAACCAAACTCGAAAGTATTTCTTATAGTCTGATCTTAGGAGGCTTACTAGGAAATTTATTCGATCGTATTTTCTTTGGTTATGTGATCGATTATATTGAGGTCTTGATTGCCAGCTACCATTTCCCAATTTTTAACCTAGCAGATACTTTCCTTGTGATTGGTATTTGTCTTTGGATCATCGAATTAATAAGAGGTGAAAAAAATGAAGTATGAAATAAAAGAAGAAACAGGACGCTTAGATGCTGTTTTAAGTAAATTATCTGGAATGAGTCGTAGTAAGATTCAAAAACAAATCAAAGAAAAGCAAGTAACGGTCAATGGAAAAGTAGAAGCGGCCAGCTACTCTGTCAAGGAAGGGGATAAGATTACTCTTCCGGAAGAAGCTCCTGAAATGGAAGCCTTAAAGCCCTATGATCTTTCCCTTGATATTGTCTTTGAAGATGAGAACTTGCTTATTATCAATAAACCAAGTGGTTTGGTTGTTCATCCCGCTCCAGGACACTATGAAGATACCCTAGTTAATGCTCTTTTCTCGAAAACCAATCTCTCTCATCAAGATAGTTTTCGTCCAGGGGTTGTCCATCGCTTAGACAAAGACACCAGTGGATTGATGTTAATTGCGAAAAACGATAAGACCCATGAAAAACTAAGTGAAATGCTAAAAAACAAAGAAATAGAACGCCACTATCTGGCCTTAGTCGATGGAGTAATACCGAATGAAAGCGGAACCATTGACGCTCCCATTGGCCGTGATCCCAAAAACAGATTAAAAATGAAAGTAGAGAAGGAAAATAGCAAAGAAGCTGTGACTCATTTTAAAGTTTTAAAACGCTATACCAAACACACCTTAATAGAATGTGTTCTAGAAACAGGAAGAACCCATCAAATTAGAGTTCATTTGGATTATATTGGCCACCCCGTGACAAACGATCCGGTATATGGCCATCATAAAAAAACAACCCCATTCGGTCAACTCCTTCACTCTAAAAGCATTCGTTTCATAGAACCAATCACCAAAGAACCACTATTTTTCGAATGTGATCCCCCAAAAGAATTCCAAGAAGCAATAGCAGCTTGTGAAAAGGAAGAAAATGCGGTATAATATGATGATGAAAGAGGAGAAGTGTGCCTATGAATAATGTTGTGATCGATTTAGATGAAAAGAATACACTAGCCATGAAATTATTACACTATTTCATTACCGAAAAAGGCTATACTCCGATTATTCTTCAAGGGGTCGATAATGAAATATGGTTGGAAAACTTAGAAGAAGATTATAAAATTGTTCGTATCGTTATCAATTATATTCATAATGATGAACAATATAAATTTGATGTCTTTAAAACAAATCGTATTTTAAGAAAAATCAAAGCCAAAACGCTTTCTTTTAAATTAAATACGCTTAGCATTTTCTTAGATTTAGGAAGTAACATTGACCTAGAACAAGAACAACAAGCCAAAAATGTAACGGCCATTGAGTTAAAAGAAGACAAAGATTTACAACAAAATAAAGTATTAAAAGAATACTATCCAGATTTACCGAAAAAAACCAAATATCAAGAAGATGGGATGGAGCTATTTGTAAAAATTACCAATGACATTAACAAACACAATATTTCCGATCAAGAGAAAATCAATCGTGTTTTCTCTCCGAAAAAGCCAGTGATTACTTATGCTTTAATCATCCTTTGTGTTCTAGCGTATTTTGTGCCATTATTGATTGGTTCTGAAAATTCTTTCTTTAATCAATTCGCGGTCTATGGACCTTTCGTAAAAATGGGGCAGTATTATCGTCTTTTAACAGGAGCTTTTTTACATGGAAACATCCTGCATTTGCTCTTTAATATGTATGCTTTATGGATTATTGGAATCCAGCTGGAAAGTTTCATCGGCAAATGGCGCTTCTTAACGGTCTATCTCTTTAGTGCTATTACAGCCAGTCTTCTTTCAATTTTAATCCATCCATCCACCGCCAGCATTGGAGCTTCCGGAGCGATCTTTGGATTACTAGGAGCCTTAGTTTATTTTGGATATCACTATCGTGTATATCTTGGAAATGTCATTAGAAACCAAATTATTCCGATTATTGTCTTAAACTTATTACTAGGCTTTCTTATGCCAGGAGTTGATAATGCCGCCCATATCGGAGGATTAATTGGAGGAATTTTAATCATGATTGGAGTAGGGGTTCCTTACAAAAGCACCTCATTTGAAAAGATTAATGGGAAAATCGTTTCCTTGCTCTATCTGGCATTTCTCATCTTTATGGTATTCTTTTTCAAAGGGTAAGAATTCTTACCTTCAGGATAAAAACATGAAAAAAATTATGAACAGCAGAGAAAGTCTTATACCGAAAAGCTTTCCTGCTATTATTTTACTAAAAATTTGATTTTGAATTAACTTATGGTACTCTTATATATAAAGAGGG
>CALVJC010000115.1 GCA_944331945.1 uncultured Bacilli bacterium | reverse complement strand
TAGCATAACGATCAATTCGAGCATTCTTAGAGGCTTGTATTTCTTTATCCATTTTGGATTGCTTTGTCGTATTTTCTACAGGTTTTACAAAGGAAACTAGAAAAATGAAAAAGCGATTGAGTGTAGTTAAGGACACTTTTTCGGAAAAAAGAGCTATAAAGATATTCTTTATCGCTAAACAACAGAAAGGACCAGATACCGTAAGAGCAAATACAAAGGTTTGAATTAACTCTTGATTTTCTGAATTATTATTAATATTCCAATAATAAGCGATATTACTTAGGATAATAAAAATGAGGTAAAGAAGAGCTATTTTTCCTAATTTGATATACCATTTTTCTTTTTTCATAGAATCACCGAAATTATCATAACATATTTTTTTAAAAAAGTTGAAAAATTTTATTTTCAGACTATTTTTGGGGTGAATTTTGCATTTTTCCTTAGGAAATCATCAATTTTCGGCCTTTTTTCTAGCTGAATTTGCAATTTTCCGACTTTGCTTTTTCTTTTTTCTTGTGTTAGCTTAGAAACCGTTAAGAAAAAAGGAGGCAATTTATGAAAAAAATATTATTATTCTTAACTTTAATCACCATCAGCTTCTTTTTAGGAACTTCTAAAGTGGAAGCGGTATCTCACGAGTTTTATGAAGCCGAATATATTGATGGCGTATATATGATTCGTGAAACAGGAACCACTAGGTATTATCAAAAAGCTCGTTTCTTTCGAAGAAGTCATGATGGACGAACAGCCTATTGCTTAGAACCTTTTGTGTCATTTGATCCTAATCATAGCTGGTATGAACAAAATCTTTATAGTCCTTATTTAAGTGAGGACGTACAAAAAAGAATCATGCAGATTGCAAGTTTTGGATATGGCTATCAACATCATACCGATCCAGTTTGGTATGCCGTGACGCAATTGATGATTTGGCAAGAGGTCGATCCTATGCATTCATTCTATTTTACGGATACTTTAAATGGAAATCGGACCAATATTTATGATGATAAAATAGCGGAGATTAATGCTTTAATTGATCGTTATAATCAATTACCTAGTTTTGCAGAACAGACTTTTTATGGGGTCGTAGGACAAGAAATTGTTATTACAGATACCAATCAAGTTCTTGATCAGTATACTTATACTAAAACATTAGATTCTTTTGAGGCTTGGATAGAAGGACAAAGCTTTCATTTTCAGGCGAACGAAGTGGCTAACTATGGATTTACTTTTATGAATATTCCTCGTCTTGATACAGAGCCTATCTATTTTTATGATAATCCGGTTAGTCAAAAGATCATGACTTTAGGGCAGATGGAAGCGAAACTTACACATGTTTTTGTAGACTTACAGGAATTATCTCTTGAAATTCAAAAGATTGATGCCACAACAGAAAGTACTTCCAGTCCTTTAGAAGCTTCTTTAGAAGGTGCCGTTTTTACTTTATACGATCAAGATATGAACCCTCTTTGGGAGTTTACTCTAGATGAAAATTTCCATGCCACTATTACTAGTCAAGATGTTCCTCTTAACTATGGTACTTATTATATTAAAGAAACAAAAGCACCAATTGGCTATCAAGAAAATGATACTGTTTATGAATTTGTTTTTACAAAGGATCAGACGAATGTTTCCCTTACGATTGAGAATGAAGTTATTGAGAAAGAGCTTATTTTACAAAAAGAATATGGTACGGAACAAGAAATGAAAGCAGAACCAAATGTTTCTTTTGAAATTTATGATTCTCTGGGACAACTTGTAGATACAATTACAACGGATGAAAATGGTATTGCTAAAATAAGTCTACCTTATGGTCATTATACAGTGAAACAGATTACGACAACGGAGGGTTATACAATGTCAAAACCGTTTGAAGTCTTTATTGAAAGTATGGAGGAAGAATATTATTATCATATCTATGATTATGAAGAAGAAAAAATAGTCGTAGAAGTTCCTAATACTTCCACAAAAGCTTCTTCTTGGTTCTACTTTGCTTTTCCTTTCTTGTGGTTAGGAACTTGTTATGAAAAAAAAGATTATCTTAATTAGTTTTTATCTGCTACTTTGTTTTTGCCTTTACCAAAAATTGGAACCCAGTACAGAGAATCAATCTATTTCCTCTTCTCTTTTTGATGCGAAAGAAAAGAAAGATTTGAAGGAGGCAAAAGATGATCCTATTGCTACTTTAACGATTTCTAAAATCGAACTAGAGCGGCCCATTTATGCTCTAGAGGATCCTAAAAATAACGTAGAAGAAAATGTCACTCTCTTAAAAGAATCTATTTTACCCCCAGAAGAAAATAGTATTGTCTTTTTGGCAGCCCATTCTGGAACAGGGGAAAAGGCTTTGTTTTCCCGATTGGACGAGTTAGAAATTGGTGATACCGTGTCTTTATCTTTTGATTCTTATCAATATACTTATCAAGTAGAAACAAGGGAGGAACAGCCGAAAAATGGCCATATTCAAGTTTTAAAAAATCAAGAAGAAGAACTTGTTTTAACGACTTGCAGTGAACAGGATGAAACAAAACAATTAGTTATCATTTCAAAGTTAATAAAAAAAGAGAAGTGAGTTATTTCACTTCTACTTTTGTAATTGCAATATCATTGTCCTTGACATCAAAGGTGATATAGGCACCATATGGAATTGTTCCCTTCACTAATTCATGAGCAAGTAGACTTTCGATGGTTTTACTTACTTCTCGTTTCAAAGGTCGTGCTCCATAGTTAATGTCATAACCTTGTTCTACCAAATAATCTTTGGCCTTGTCCGTTAATACAAGATGCAAATCATCATTTCTTAAACGTGATTCAATATCACCGATTATTTTATCGAGAATTTGATAAATAACATCTTTGGTTAATGGTTTAAAGATTATAATCTCATCAATACGATTAATGAACTCGGGACGGAAATGATTTCTTAATTCGGTCATGACTTGACTGGTGTCTCCATCCAAAATATATTCACTTCCTAAGTTGGAAGTCATGATAATAATGGTATTTTTGAAGTCGACCGTACGACCATTGGAATCTGTAATTCGACCATCATCTAAGATTTGTAATAAAAGATTTAATACCTCTGGATGAGCTTTTTCTATCTCGTCAAATAAGACAATACTGTATGGATTTCTTCTGACGGCTTCGGTCAACTGTCCGCCTTCTTCATAACCTACATATCCAGGAGGCGAACCAATCAAACGAGAAACACTGAATTTTTCCATATATTCGCTCATGTCAATACGAACCATATGTTTTTCATCATCAAACAATTCGCTGGCAAGAGTTCTCGCTACTTCGGTTTTTCCGACACCAGTTGGGCCTAAAAAGATGAAGGAACCAATTGGACGGTTGGGATCTTTGATTCCACTTCTTGATTTGATAATAGCTTCACTTACCAAGTGAAGTGCCTCATCTTGTCCCATCACGCGTTTTTTCATACTATCTTCTAGATGAAGAAGTTTTTCTTTCTCACTGCTTACAAGTTTACTTAATGGAATATTGGTCCATTTCGAAATAACGCCAGCAATATCTTCTTCACTTACGGTATCACTTAATAATTCATTTTTATCTTGGTCTTTTAATTGTTGTAATTCTTTTTCGAGTTTTGGAATTTCTCCATGACGAAGTCTAGCGGCAGTTTCTAAGTCATAAGAATTTTCAGCTTGTTCCAATTCAAAACGAGCTTGTTCAATTTCTTTCTTTTTCTTTTGCATATCCTCTTTTAAGGATTTTTCTTGATTCCACATTTCCTTATATTCTTTTTCTTGGGCTTGTAATTTTCCAAGTTCTTGATCAATTTCTTCTTTTCGTTTCAAAGACAATTGATCCTTTTCTTTTTTGATCGCTTGTCTTTCGATTTGAAGAGTCATAATCTTTCTTGTTAATTTATCTAGTTCATTTGGAACAGAATCCATCTGAACACGGATCGTAGCACAGGCTTCATCGACTAAGTCAATCGCTTTATCAGGTAGATAACGATCGGTTATGTAACGATTTGATAAGGTAGCGGCTGCAATTAGGGCTTTATCTTGAATGGTAACGCCATGATGAATTTCAAACCGTTCTTTTAAACCACGTAAAATTGTGATCGTGTCTTCTACCGTTGGTTCTGATACCTTTATTTTTTGGAAACGACGTTCCAAGGCACCATCTTTTTCAATATATTTTCGATATTCGTTCAAGGTTGTTGCACCAATTACATGAATCTCCCCACGGGCAAGCATTGGCTTTAGAATGTTTGAAGTATCCATGGCTCCTTCCATGTTACCAGATCCAACAATGGTATGAATCTCATCAATAAACATGATAATTTGGCCTTCGCTCTTTTTTACTTCGTTTAGAACATTTTTTAAACGTTCTTCAAATTCTCCTCGATATTTTGCACCTGCAATTAATGAGGCCATATCCAATTCCCAAATTACTTTATTTTTTAAACTAGTGGGAACATCCCCTTTGACAATTCGAAGGGCAAGACCTTCTACAATCGCTGTTTTACCAACACCGGGTTCTCCAATAAGGACTGGGTTATTTTTGGTTTTACGAGACAATACTCGAGTAATACTACGAATCTCTTCATCTCTTCCAATAACCGGATCTATTTTACCAGCTTTTACTGCTTCATTAATATTTCGTCCATATTTTTCAAGGACATTTTCTTCTTTTTCTTGTTGATTATACATAAATATCCCCTCACTTTCGAGATCTATTATAGCACATTTTTAGCACTTGTCAATATAGAGTGCTAATTCTTTTAAAAAAAAGAATCTAAAAAATTAGATCCTTTATTTTTGACATATTACTTCGATTGCTTTTTGCAATTGAGTATCATTTTCGTCAGTTAAAGTCTCTCCTTCTGCTAACTCCAATTCGACTTCTTGCGTTGGTGCCACTCCTTCTTCATTAATCCAATTTCCTTTTGGCGTTAACCATTTTTGGACCGTATACTTAATGGTATCACCATTTTCCAAATCATCGGTTTTTTGAACGGTTCCTTTGCCATAAGACTTTACGCCGACGATTTCACTATTTAAGTTTTCTTTGAAAGCAGCTGCTAATATTTCTGCTGCAGAAGCACTTTCTTGATTGATAATAACTGCAACTGGATAATCCCGGTCCACCTTTTTCTTCGTACCATAAACTTTCTCCGTATCACTTTTGGTTTGTAATTGATAAAGCACTTGATCCTTTGACATAAATAAAGATAAAATATCGGTCGTCTGTGTTAAATAACCTCCTGGATTATCTCTTACATCAATGATGAGGCGATCAATTCCTTCTTCTTCTAATTCTTTCAAAGCACTCTCAAACTGTTCTGCGATATTAGAAGAGAAGATTTCAATTTTAAGATAACCAATTTTTTTATTTTCTTGTTCATATATATTACTTGTAATCTGAGGAAGGGATAGGGTTGTTACTTGTACTGTTACAGTTTTCTCTTCCCCATTTCGATTTACTGTTATGTTAAAGTCTTTATTTTCCCCTTTACTTTTAATGACTTCAACGGTTTGATCTAATGATTTTAAGGTCATATCTTCGTCATCAATTTTTACGATAATATCATTTACTTGTAAACCGGCTTTTGCCGCTGGGGAATTATCAAAAACAGTTGTAATGACTTTATTATTTTCTTGATAAGTAACTTGAATTCCAATTCCTTGATAGGTTCCTTCTAAGGATTCATTAAAGGCTGCACTCGATTCTCCTTCAAAATAAGTAGCATATGGGTCATCTAAATAATTAATCATTCCTTTGATACCGGCATCTAAAAGCTGTTCTTTGTCGACGTCTTCATAATAATTATTGACAATATCTTCGTAAGTTGCTACAAATTCTTTTAATTCTTCATCCGAGCTGCTATACCCTTTTGTATAGCTGATAATATTCCCTAGTAAAAAGCCAAAGAGAATGGCAATTAACATGATAATGATCATTTCTGGATAGTTGAATCCCGTTCGTCTTTCTACGATAACTTCTCGAACAATTTCTTTTGGTTCTTGTTCTTGGTTATTTTGATTGTTCTCCATCTTAGCACCTCGCTTATACTCTTACATTATAGCATATTTCTGATAATTTCTCATTAGAATTACAGATATTTACACATGATAAAAGCTCTTGACATAAGAGCTTCGATTTCATAATGGCGCCTCAACTAGGACTTGAACCTAGGACCCCTTGATTAACAGTCAAGTGCTCTAACCAACTGAGCTATTGAGGCAGGGAAAGACTATTACTAGTCTATTCATTCTGCGGATAAATATTCATTAATTTGAGTAGAATCGGTTATTACTTCGGTTACTTGATGATTTACAAAATGTAATAAAGTAGGATATTTTACTCTTAATTCACTAGCGCTTGTTGTAACAATATCGCCATCTGTTTTATATTTTTGATTCATTCCATCATTTAAATCAACACTATATAATCTTGTTTTATCTGTTTGAGATTGATAAGTACTAACTAAAGATGGTAAAGTGGAATATTCATCACTACTGTCATAATAAATAACATAATAGTCATCTTCTCCTTGATTAAAGGATTCTCCTGCTAATATTTTGTCATATTGAATGACAATTTCCTCTGTATTATTATTTTCTTCCGATTTACTTAGAATACGATCGGTTAAAAAATACATTAGAACTAAAACAGCTAAAATACAAATGGTAATGATTAAGGCTTTTTTGCTTGTCGCTTCCATATCTGTATTGTAAGTTGTTAATTGTTTTCTTTCTCTTTTGTTCTTCTTCATGCTATCACCTGTTAATTAATATAACATATTTTTCTTGAAATAGGAATTGTTTTGTCATTTTTTCTTTTCTTTTTAAAAGCCTAGTATTTCTTTGAGAACCTCTGGAAGGGCATCAATGGTATCTTTTGCGGTCATACCAAGAGAACCTTTTTTTCTTTCGGCAGTGAGGCCAGCTAGACCATTTAAATAGGCGGCAGCGCCCACTGTTTTTATGGTAGGAAGACAATAGCTACAAAGACCCGTTATAATTCCGGTTAGGACATCACCACTTCCAGCGGTGGCCATTCCTTTTGAGCCTTGATCTACAAAAATCGTATCTTGTCCATCGGTAACGATCGTAGTAGGTCCTTTTAAGAGCAAAATAATGTTATATTCTTTCGCAAAAGATTTTGCTATTTCTACCGGATTTTGCAAGATTTCTTCTCTTGATATTTTAGAAAGACGAGAAAATTCCATTAAATGCGGTGTTAAAATAATTGGAGCTTGGGCTTCTTTTAAGATACTTTTCTCCATCTTTGCAAGAGTATTTAATCCATCGGCATCGATAATAAGAGGGACTTCGCTTTCTTTGATGAGAAAAGTTAAAATCTTTTCATAGTCTTCTCCTTCTCCCCATCCCATACCAATTCCAATTGAGGTAGCCTTTGTTAAGAGAAGACGGAAACTAGATTCCTCCCATTTCATTTTTCCTTCCTTTTCTTTCAAAGGATATAATGTTGACTCCAAAAGGAAAGGTGCTACGGCGCTTGCAATATTTTCTGGAACGGCTAAGGTTGTTAAACCACTTCCTACTTTTAGGCAAGATAGGCTTAGATTGGCTAATTTAATGGCTCCACTATAAGAAAGGGACCCACCAATTAATAAAGATTTTCCATATGTTCCTTTATTAGAAAATTCTTCCCGGTTTGGTATTACTTTTTTGATATCTTCTTTTTCCATTAATTCGATGTGATGTTTTGTTATTAGTCCAATACTTCCTACGGCAAGGCTTCTTCGATTATCTTTGGCTTGATTTAAAAAATGCCCTTCTTTATAATTTTCGATGGCAACGGTTAAACTAGATTTCACGCAAAAATCTGTCAAACCATTTTCGGCATTTAATCCACTGTTGATGTCAATACTAACGATTGGTTTCCCACTGTCATTCATATTTTTCACAATTTTTTTTGTAAACTCTGGCATAGTTCCATGAAAACCTGTACCGTAAATTGCATCCACAATAACATCATAACTGTCAAAAACTGTATTTTCTTGACAATATTTGTAAGGTATACCCATTTCTTGACATTTTTGAAAATAATATTTTCCTTCTAGAGAAAAGCGATCCGTTATTAAATACAAAGTAATTTGACAATTCTTTTCTTTTAATAAGGTTGCAAGAGCATAACCGTCTCCGGCATTATTTCCACTGCCACAGACGATAGCTACGTTTCCTTTAAAGGGATAAGCGTTCCTTACTACTTCCGCAGCTCTTAACATCATTTCTCTTTCGGTTAAACCATTTTTTCTTCCTTCTTCTTCCATTTCTTTCATTTCTTCTAGAGTTACAATTGGTTTCATTTTATCATCTCAATTCTACTTTTATTATATCACGTTCTTCTTTTTTGCCAAAGAAAAAGACCTAAGGTCTCAGGATAAAAACATGAAAAAAATTATGAACAGCAGAGAAAGTCTTATACCGAAAAGCTTTCCTGCTATTATTTTACTAAAAATTTGATTTTGAATTAACTTATGGTACTCTTATATATAAAGAGGG
>CALVJC010000114.1 GCA_944331945.1 uncultured Bacilli bacterium | reverse complement strand
CCCTCTTTATATATAAGAGTACCATAAGTTAATTCAAAATCAAATTTTTAGTAAAATAATAGCAGGAAAGCTTTTCGGTATAAGACTTTCTCTGCTGTTCATAATTTTTTTCATGTTTTTATCCTGATAACTTTCAATGTCTTCAATCAAATTGTGATACTTCTCACTTCGAAACTTATAAGCATCTAATCCTTGCTTCTTACCTTCTTTAAAATAATCTTTGATAAGATTAATCATGGTTACTTTTACCTTCTTATCATAATTTTCTCCCTTTTCATAAAGAGAACCGGCAATTCGATAGAGGTAAGAATAATTCTTTCTCCTCGTCCTTTCTTCATAACTAGTATTGGCTTCGATAATGATGGCATGATCATTTTTCTTTAATAAGATATCTAGCCGAAAGTCTTTTCGTTTGTTACCCGAATTTAACTCTTGATCATGAAATGTATAATCCATCAAAGAGTATCCTGTCTCTGCTTCGATTAAATCCGAAAAGAACTTTAAATAAGGGCTCTCTTTCAGAAAATACTTTAGAGTTGTATCGGTTAATAATGAATAAAACTTAATATAAAACCAATCCTTTCGAGAACAAGATAACAGAAAAAAATTTAGAAGGCAAATGCCCAATTTTTAAAATTCAGGCAAAAAATAAGGGGAATATTTTATTTTCCCCTAGGGAATTTTCAATATTCACCCACGAACGATAGCCCAATTTTAAATTTTTATACTTTTTTCATTTTTTATCAAACAAATGATATTTCTCCGTCAAAAGACGAACAATTTCTTGATGAATCTCTTCAATACTTTTAGAATGACTTCCCTTGACACAATCAATCACATCCCAATGATAGAGTCCCGCCAACTCTAAATAAGAAGCTAATATCTTATCTTCCTCTTCCTTTTTCTTCGAATCAAAATCAAAGAAAATCTGTTTTTCTTTCCATTCAATCCGATACTCATAAGGAATATTTAAAAGAAACGTATAATCAGGCTTTGGTAATTTTAACAACCAATACTCTAACTTATCAATCCACTGGTACATATAAAATCTCTCATCACTATCTTCATACTTACTACCTTGATGAGCCATATTAGAACTTGTATAACGATTCAAAATAACATAATAATCTTGATCCAAATACTCTTGTATTTTTTTACTATTATATTTCCGATCGGCTGCCGTATAAAGACAGACTACCTCTGGATCAATCTTTTCATATCCTTCTGGGAAAATACTAACATCATTTTTTCCTAACACGCAATCTTTAAAGATAGTCCCTGTAGGACTCTCATACATAGGAAAAGAAAATTCAACCACTTTTTGCCCTTGCTTTTTTAAATAATCCAATAATAACTTACTCTGTGTTTCCTTTCCTGAACCATCCGTTCCTTCAATGACAATAATTTTTCCCATAAATTCTCCTATTCTTCTATAATATTATTATTTTGGTCAAAAGAAAATTGAATACATTTTCGACTAGCAAGATAATCACACATATGCACAAAGTTTTCCCATTTTGTCTTTGGAACTGGTAAAACTTCATTCCCATCATAATCCTTATTCCAAATACCCATATGGGAAGAAATCACATTTTTCAAAAAAAGCGCATCTTCTTCTACTAACCCCAAATCATCTCTTTGCTCCATAATATAATTCGCGGATATCAACGGATGATCAATTCGCGTATATTTCTCTTCTTTCACCCCTCTTTTAAAGCCATCATGCATAATCAAAGCGATAAGCATCAAATCTTTTTCTCGAGCAGTATATTTATCTCCAATCAATGGATCTCCTAATAACTCCACTGCAAAACGTACCGCTGCCTTCGTATGACGTAAAAGGCCTCCATCTCCCTGTGCATACTTGGGATGATATTTTCCAGTCGAAGCGGCCGCTTCATGAAAAAAATAATCAGGTAAAGCATCTACTAATTTCAAAGCCGCTTCTTGATAATGTTTATTTTTTATATTCATAATTTCATCATAAAATACTTCTCTTTTATTCATAACACACTCTCTTTCTTTCTTGATTATATCATCAAAAACATTTGTTTGCAACCGTCTCTCTTTTTCGATCCAAAAACGCAATAATCACTTCATTTAACACATAATAATATTCTTGTTTTAAAGCCACAAAGGAAGAAGTCTCCTTCAACACTTTCTTCTCCACTAAAGAAGAATAATCATAAACAGAAGAAAGACAAACCCCATACTTTTTTTGAAAAGCTTTCTTATCAATTCCCTTCATCAAACGTAATCCTAACATCACTTCATAGTCCATAGCATCTTCCCTTAATACCTTCTCTTCAGAAAAAGAGAACTCACCTTGCAAGTACTTTGTCAAACTCTTGGTATTTCCTCTTCGATAAGGAAAAAGATAACTCGCCGCACCCAAACCAAATCCATAATATTCTTCATTTTTCCAATAAGTAAGATTGTGTCTTGAAAGGTATCCTTCTTTACTAAAATTAGATATTTCATAATGCTGATAACCTTCCTGCTTCAAACGTTTTTCAATTTCTTGATACATTGCCAAATCAAGCTCTTCCGCAATTGGTTTTATCTTTTGAATTTTTAACTTCGTATGTTCTTCCAAAATAAGAGAATACGTAGAAATATGAGGAACCTGCAAAGAACAAAGAAAGTCAAGATCCGTTTTTAAATCTTCCATCGTTTCGAAAGGTAGAGCATACATCAAATCAACATTAATATTAGAAATACCATACTTTCGCAAAAGCGAACAAGTTTTTTCAAAAGATTCTTTCGAAAAAGGACGTCCCAAAACTTGCTGTAACGAAGAAACCGTCGTCTCCATACCAAGACTCACCCGATTCACCCCAAACTCCTTCATCATTTTAATTTTTTCTTCCGTTAAACTTTCTATATTCGCTTCCATCGTAATTTCACAAGAAGGTGCAAGAGAAAAAAGAGAACAAAGAGAAAAAAGACGTTTTAGTAAAGAGGGAGAAAGACTACTCGGCGTTCCTCCTCCAAAGTATAACGTATCAAACACCTCTCCTTGATATTTTTGTTTGATTTCTTGCTCTAACCTTTCGAGATAGGAAGCAGCAAGATCTTCCCGATAAAACACTTTACAAAAGTCACAATAAGAACAAATCGACTCACAAAAAGGAATATGAATATAACACGCCTTCGCCATAAGAACACCTCTTTTGTTGTTATTATAGTAAAAAAAAGTCAAGAAAAAAAGCACTTTCGTGCTAAGATTAATCTAATTTCTTTTGTAATTCTTTTAACTGCGATAAAAATTCATTTGTTTTACGAATCTCATCATCTAACTTTTCATAATTAGCCGTATTTTCTAGAGCAAGAGCATTTTCTTTCGCAATATGATCTTCTTCAATACCAAAAATAGGACTAATGACTGGGGTTGGTTTATAAGAATTCGTTCCCTTATAAGGCTCTACCCGAACCGTATGAAAATCTTGTAAAGGAACCGTTTTCGTTTCTTTTGCCACCTCTTCCAATATTTCAACAGGCGCCTCTTCTACTTTAGGAACTGGTTTTTCTTCTACCTGCTTTTCTATTTTTTCTTGTTTCTCTTTTTGATATCTTTCTTCTAATTCTTGAATACTAATCGGCTCATTACCCTCATCTTTATATTGGGTCTCTTCATTCATGGCTGTTAATGTTTTTCCTTTTTCAAGCAACTCTTGCAAACTAATAATCGCATTCTCTTCTTGTTTTTCTTCAAAATCCGTTAATTTTTCCTTTTGTTCTTCTATCTCTTGTAACCGTAATTCTTCAGTAATACGTTCTAATTCTTCTTTCGCTTCTTCTTTCGTATAAACTTCATCTTTATATTGTAAAGGTTCTTCTTCTTTTAACATTACAGGAGCCTCTTGTGGCGTCTCCTCTACTTCTAAAATTTCAACCGGTGAATCATACATCGTCGCTAAAACCGATGGAGTTTCTTTTGGTGTTACCGGTTCGATAACAGGTTCTTCTTTTATTTTAGGTTCTACTTCAAGAGGGGTAGCAAAGCCTTTTTCAATGACTTCTTCCTGAGGTTGTGAAACGACTGGTTCTACCTCTTTTGGCATTTCTACCACTTTCGGCATCTCAACCGCTTTTGGTTCTTCCACCGTTATTTCTTGAAAGTTCTTCTGAAATACTTCTGGTAAAGGTTCTTCTTTTTCTTCTGCTTTCTTTTGAGCCACTTCCTCTACTAATTTATTCAGTTCCAACGTATTATTATGTAAATTTTTTCTCATTTCCCGACGTTTCAAAGCTCGATAAATAACTGTAATAATATAAAGGAGAATAAGAATTCCTACTCCTCCTAAAACCATTAATACTTCTTTTGTCGTAACAAAATCAAGAAAACTTTGCATATCTTTCACCTCTACTACTTTTTACGTAATCCTAGTGTATCACAGGAAATCCATTCCGAAAAGTAGTTACACAAAATTTTACAAACATTTTGACAATGCGTTGACGCCCTATATTTACATTTTTTTACGAACAAATTTTTTATATATTTTTTGCAAACCCTTATCATATATTGAATAATAGGAAAGGAGTAGGAGAAAAAATGAAAAAAGAAAAATTTATCATTTCTACCCTAATTCTCATTGTAGGTGGCTTTTTAACCAAAGCGCTCGGTATGGTCATTAAAATGTGTATGAGCCGAATCATGGGTAGTGAAGGAATTGGTTTATACATGTTAATTCTTCCTACCTTTTCTCTTCTCATAGGACTTGGACAATTTGGTTTACCCATTGCTTTATCCAAACTAGTAGCCGAAGAAAAAAAGAACAACCGAAATTTATTCTTTTCTCTTTTTCTCATTTCCATGTTTATTAATGTCGTCATTATTGTTTTAATATTAGTCTTTGGTAGAACACTAGCGATCCATCTTCTTCATGAAAAAAGAGCGGTTCTACCCATTTTAGCCATGTCCGTCGTCATCCCTCTTACCAGCTGCTCTGGTATCGTTCGAAGTTACTTTTTCGGAAAACAAGAAATGCTTCCCCATGTCATTTCCAATTGTTTAGAAGATGTCGTTCGTCTTGGCCTTATCGTTTTTCTTTTACCCCATTTTTTAAACAAAGGATTAGAAGTAGCCGTTACGATTGTCATTCTAACCAACATCGTAAGTGAATTATCCTCGATCTTAGTTTTATTCTTCTTTCTCCCCAAAAAAATCCACTTTCATCGCTCAGACTTTTCCTTTCGTAAAGATTACGCCAAAGAAGCCATGCATATTAGTATTCCCACCACAACCAGTCGTTTAATTGGTAGCCTTGGCTACTTCTTAGAACCAATTATTTTAACCGGAACTCTGACATACTGTGGTTACTCCTCTTCTTTTATTGTCAACGAATACGGAGTCTTAAGTGGCTTTGTTCTCCCCTTACTCCTCTTACCTTCTTTTTTCACTTCAGCCATTAGTCAAGCTCTCTTACCTATTCTTTCCAAAGCTACCAGTGATGGAAACTATACCTATGCTAAAAAGAAAGTAAAACAAGGCATTTTCTTTTCTCTTTTAATTGGTATCCCTATGACCATTCTCTTTCTTCTCATTCCATCTTTCTTTTTAAAACTCATTTATCACACTACCCAAGGAGTCCCTTACATGCGTTTTCTAGCACCTATTTGTCTATTTCAATATATCCAGGCTCCTCTTGCCACTACCTTAGATGCCATGGGTAATAGCAGTGATAACTTAAAAGCCACTTTAATTGGAACAATATTAAGAAGTTCCCTCTTATTTTTATTTTCCCTTCTTCATATTGGCTTATGGGGTCTCATCTTTTCTACCAGTATAAACGTTATCTTTACTACTTTGTATAATTACCATCAAGTAAAAAAAGCTTTTCGCAAAGCCTCACAACATCCTAAGATCGCTTTCTCAAAAGCCTAACCAATTTATCCCCATATTGCCGTTCTTTTATTTTTTCATAAACACCTTCATCATATCGCATTTTCTCTTCCTTATCACTTTCCAAAACTACAATGCCCCCTTCTTTTAAAAGAGAATATTGATGAATCGCCGCAAGAGATTTTTCAATATAATCCGATTGATAAGGAGGATCTAAAAAAATTAAATCAAAAGAACGAGACAACGTCTTCAACACTTCTAAAAAATCTCCTCGTAAAACCAAAGTTTCTTCTTTTAATTGCAAAAGATGAAGATTTTCTTTAATCGTTTGAATCGCCAATTTACTACGATCAACAAAAACAACAGACCTTGCTCCTTGACTAAGCGCTTCAATCCCTAAATTTCCACTCCCCGCAAATAAATCAAGACACACGCTATTCTTTAAATAAGGTTGAAGCATAGCAAACAAAGACTCTTTCACTCGATCCATGGTTGGCCTTGTTCCAACTAAATCATAACCCTTTAACACTCTTCCTTTATAAATACCACTGACTACTCGCATAAAGAATCTCCCTTTTTTAACTTTTTCCATTCGACATTACACTTTAAAATGAGAAAATTCACTTCGTTTTCTAATTTTTTATAAGTCTGATAAGAAGCATTTTGATAAATCACCTTTTTCTGTTCCACCGATGGATTCTTTTGATACTCCTTAATCTTCCTTTGTAGCAATTCATCTTCTGAAATCTGCTTCAAAACTTCTTTTACTTGATAACTTAAAGAACAGTTTTTTATAGCATCAAGCACTTTTTGATATTGTTCCATAATTTCTTGCATGATACTTCACCAATATCATTATGAAGAATATTTTTTTTCTTGTCAAATGAAACAAAGAAAACTATAATAAAAAACACGAAAGGAACGTTCCATATGAAACTAAATACCATTACAAATCCCAAAGCTTATGAGTTATATCAATATCAATGTTTAAAAAGAAAGGAAGAACAAGCTGGACATTTTGAAAATGTTGCTTTAATCGAAGAACTACAACAAAAAGAATATCAAAAATTATCCAAAGAAGACGCTTTTCATTGCATGATCTTTATTGCTAACCATTTTCTTTCTTCTCAAAAAACTACTACCGAAGTTATGATTTTAAATCAAGAACCAGATGATCTCGCTGCCAAAAGAACCTTCATAGAATTATTAAACAAGGTGACAGTAGATCAATTAACAAATCTTGTCACAACGTTAGATTATAATAGAAAACCACAAAGAAATTTAGGAGAATTACTTAGCAAAAATTATTTTGAAATATTTACGTGTCATACGCTCAAACGCAATATGTTAAATTACGATTTTATCTTAGATCATGCCCAAGTATTCTTAAGTTTATTACAAGAAAATAAAAATAATTTTTCCAAATCCTATTATCAAGCAGTAATAAATTCCTTTTCCTTTCTTTATCCAGAAATTAGAAAAGAAAAAGAAGAAGAATATCCCGATCTTCTTCCTACCGTAGATCAAACAAAACTTCTTGCGACAAGATTTCGTTCTAAATTTGCCGCTTACAACACAGATTACAGAGAAAGTGAAGTCAGCTTAAGTGATTATCCTTTCACTGCCGCTGCTCATGAAGTTTTAAAAATTAAAAACAAAGACTTCAATCGCCCACAAAATATTCAAAAATGGAAAATGTTTTCTCTTTATCTAGATAGTTTTCTACTTCCTTTAAGTGTAGATCAAATAACCGATTTACAAACCAATTATTATTATCGCATCTCACAAATGACAAAGAATGAAAACTTATTAGATAATTCCCTTAGTAGAAGATTAATTAATAATACCTTTGACAAACATATTGAAAAAAAACTTATCAAGAAATAATTACCGCATCACTTCAAGAAAAGTCTTCAACAAAGAAACCGTATGCGCAATATTTTCAATTTTATCCGCTGCTGTCATTTTATACTTTTCTTTCATTTCTTCTTCCAAAGCAAAAACAGCCGAGGGATCACGATTTAACATTTTATACCAATAAGAGTTTTCTCGTAAATATTGATACAAATACGGGTTTGAGCGTATTGTCATTTGAGCTTTTATCTGCATGTTTAATCCTCATAATATTTATAAATAGGACGTTCTTCATAAGGTGGAGGCGTTTCTTCTTTTTTATTGGTAATTTCTTGTAATAATCCAATCGCTTTCTGTAAACCCGAAACCCCTTTTTGCACCGTTTCCAAATCAATATTTTTAAGTAATTCTGTTAAAGCCGAAAAAGAAGTAAAAGAAGAAGTCTTCGTAGCAGGAGTCACATTTTGTTTCCCAATATTGTTCCATACACTCTCATCTTCTCCATAAAGATCATAAGTCTCATACAACTTCTGCCAAGTCATTGACCCCCCAGCGACAAGCTGAGCCAACTCTGGTTTCTTTTTTACAAATGTTTTAAATGTTTCTTTTGACATTATTCTTCACCTAATTCATTTTATGAAACAAAAAGAAAAAAGATACGTAACTATCTTTCTCTAGCTTTTTGGATAATTCTTGGTTTTTCTTTTGAATTCAGTTGCTGTTCTATTTCTTTTGTATCAAAACGAGGATCTAAAAGAGTTAAACGGTCTCTAAAATCCGCATCTTGACACCATTTTTCTAAGGTCTCGGTTGCAAAAGGAAATGTTTTTTGTTCAAATACTTGAGCAGTAATCTGTTGATAAGGATCAAATCCGGCTTTTTGATAAGTTTGATAAAGTCTTGTAATCCAAAGCAAAGCCGAACGAGGTTTTTCTTGTAAAGAAGAAGCCTGCTGAAAAACTTTTCCATCTAACGAACTATCATGAAGAAAAGCAAGCTCTTCCATCATAGGATCATTTTTAATGGTATTAGAAAAATCAAAATAAAGTAGGTTCTGTCCTTCTATGTCAATAATATCCCTTGCAAAAGCAAAGTCTTCTTTTAAGGAATCATCCGCATAAAGGTTAAATAACGTAGCACTAATACTACCATTTTCAGAAACCTCTTTTAAAGATTGTGAATTAACATCAATAAAGTTAGCATTATCTTTTTGAGCATCGAACTGTGCAAGTTTTTTAAAGAAATCACGTTCCATATAAGTTCTATTCTCAAAAGCATTTCGCCCATTCAAAGGAGATGTTCCCTTGATATCGTGAACCATACGATTTAAGGCCAAAGATTCTTTAAAAGTAAATACAATTGTCTTTTTTTCTTTCGTCATTTCTATATCCCTCCTTTCGAGTAATGTCTCTACATTATACTACAAAATGGATTACTTTGCAAGTTTAACAAATATTTTTACCGAACTTTGTCGAAAAAAGTCGAGAAAAAGAAAAACAAAAATAGAAAAGAAAACGCCTAATTTTTATGACAATAAACTCACTTGAAAAGGATAAGTGGCACTGCCATCACCACTAGTGATTTGAATGTCAGCTTTTAAATTAATGACAGGACGAATCCCATAGCTGTATGCCACAGAATACCAAGGACCCAATCTACCATCGTAATTTACACGCCACACGCTGGCAAACGCATCAGAAGAATTAAAAGCTACTGATGATAGTGTCCAATAATTCTGCCCTGTATACAGATAATATCGTATATTTACAACATTATATACGCCTCCTGCCATAGATGCCTCATCAATGGTGATTAAACCAATCGGATAATCAAGATCTCCATTACCATTACTACTATTTACTGTAAAACGATCCGACGGTTGACTGCAACTTAAACTCGGAGTTTTTAAGATCGCTACTCTTTGCTGGGGATAAAAATAGCTTGTTGGTGATAATAAATATCCAGATCCCTTATATAAACTTCGATCATTACAAAATACTTCATCACTTAAATACTCACTCCAAGTATGTCCGTTTTCATCTGTTTTAGAAAGTAGATTTTCTTCATACCATGCATCTATTTTCTCTTTGACCGTCGAATCCTTGGTGTTTTGTAAAATGGAATTATAATCTATAGAACTATAAGAAATTGTTTTAACGCTAGCAGTATAAGCATTAACATACCCTGTTACTTGAAAAACAACATTACATGTTCCAGTAGAGCTCGTACTAAAACAGGTATAAGGATAACTTGCAATTGCTTCCTCCCCTACTTCTCTCCATGTTCCGTGGAGCGCTTTTCCGGTTAAACGAAGCTTCTTAATACTCTCATCAAATTCATACCCTTCGCCAAAATAATAATTTGTATTTTCTTGAAAGTTGCCATAAGTAGTAGTAGAATTCTCTGTTTCGTGTAAACTAAAATTCTCATGATACTTATATCCGACATAGGTTGGATCCCAATACTTACTATTATAAGCACTTGATCCAATGGAAGTGGCACTTCCCGTTGCACTAGGACTTGTTCCAGAATAGATCATTCGGATACTGCCATCTCCATTTCGGCGGATAATTCTCCAAATATATCCTCCATAAGATACATAATTATTTTTAACAGCTCCCCGATAATAATAACTGGTTCCTTCATCATCTTCGGCTGCATATAATCCTGAACTTGAAATGGAAGTTTCGGATTCCTCCATTGTATGTCTTACCGCTTTGCTTATACGATAAGTTATCGTTCCATTTTCATCATCTGTGGTTGCAAATTCTTTTATTTGATATATAGTTGCACAAGAATTCCAAGTACTTGTCGTAGAGCCACAGGTATAATAATCTAAGTATTCTTCCGTTAATGGATTATTATGATATTCCGTTAAAGTGAACATTCCCGTCGATTCATCGATGGTATATCCTTTTCCTAAGGTGAAGTGATTCGTTGTAGAAATTACTCCATTTTCATTATTCATATTGGTCGTTACTTCTTGATAACTGACTTCAGGAGCAATCTTTGAAAAATCGGGTGTTCCTTTGGCAGCAATCATCTCTTTCGCTTTTTCGACACTGCCACTTTCTTTCTCCATCACTAAGATACAATCTGATAGATTCGTAAAACCATTGTCATAACAATATCTGTTTTCTCCCAAAGGACTACTTTGGGCATTGACTACGATTTTACTCTTATAAATAGTTCCTTGGGTGCTATTATCGGCACTCTCATCTAACCACATCCATAATTGATAAGTTACCGTTTCATTAACGGATAATATTTGATTATCTAAAAGGACGCCTTGGAAGTTATCTCTTGTCATGATATCCGAATCATATCCATTATTCCCTATCATTCTCATCTTAACATAGTTCGTATTTAAGGTATTTCCACTATCATCCTCCAAGCCAATTTGATAATAAGCCGTAATATTTCCGGTATTGGTAATGGTAAAGGTATATGGCTCTAGAGCTTGTCCTTTGCTATCCGATATCGGAGTAGCATTATCTAGAGCAATAAAATTAGAATCTGCAAAATCTACTTTTAAAGTTCCTGTGACAATACTTACCTCTTTTTCTCCGAACATTGTTTTGGTTAAATATCCTAAAGTAATTCCTAAAGTACATAGACATAGTAAAACAATACTAATTGATAAAACAATGGCTTTCTTTCTTGACATTTTATCGCGCTCCTTTCACACAAAAAGAATAGAACCCTAGTAATTCTATTCTTTTATAAGGCACGATAAAAAGAACCAGATCTTTATTTAATTGTTCTAAATGCCCCCCCCCCAGGTAACATTTGGTTAACTAATCTTTCTCGCATTTTATCCACTTCTTTCTATCTTTTCTAAATGTAGAATGACGAATTATTTTATCCCAGAATTGACGAATTATTTTACCCTGAGAAATTAAATTAATCATATCTACTTTTTCTTTCTTTTATCTTTATTTAATTATATCTTATAATTATTTTTTCATCAACAACAAGTATATAAATAGACAAAGTTTTTACACTTTGTCTATTTATATATATTAATCATTTCTTCGACTATATCTAATACATCTTCTGCATATTCTACTATATTTGAATCAGCTTCTCCCATGTCAGGACATATACGATTATACAACTTATAATCATAACCATTATTTTCTTTTAAATATTTAATTATTGTATCTATTTTATATAATATTTCATTTTCCCTATTCATTTTATCATTCCTACAGTATTACCTCATATTTTGATTCCATTATAGTCTCATTACTTATTATTTTTTCTCGCTTTTGAAACCCTAACATTAAAGATGATGATACTATCTTATTTATTTTTCTTGGTATTCCTCCACTTATATTAAATATCGCGGTATATCCACTTTCTTCTATTATTTCTCTTTCACATCCTGCATATTTTAGTAAACTCCTTATATATTCTTTTACTTCTTCTAAACTTAAAGAACTTAGTTGATAATTAACTACTATTCTCTGCCTTAATCCTTCAAATATTGTTCGTCTTAATATATTATTTTTAAAACTTTCTTCTCCCAACATTATCATTATAAATGTTTCATTCACACCATAATCACTTTCTATTAAATATTGTATTTCTTCTAAAGCCGATAGTTTTATATTTTGAATATTATCGATTACTATTACTACTTCTTTTCTATAATTAACTTTCAAATTTATTATCGCTTCTTTTACTCTTTCTTCTAATAAACTCTTAAAATAATTCCCTGCATCTACTCCTAACTCTTTCGCTATCTGTAGTAGTATCTCAAACTGTCCCATATTAGTTGCTGTTACTTGAACTATTTTATATAGATCCTTATTTAAATTTTCTAAATAACATTTTAGAGTATAAGTCTTACCCATTCCTGGAGGTCCTACAAACAATCCTATTCCTTTTATTTCTTCTAGATATTTTAATCTAAAATACATATTATTATAACTACTACTACCATAGGCTTTTTCTTTATTAAACTTATCTACAAATGGATTTGTTTCTAGCCCATAATAACTAAGATACCTCATCTTGATCCCCTAATTCTATTACATCTTCTTCCTTATTGACTATTTTCGAATAATCTATTCTATTTTCTCTTTTTACTTTACTATTCTCTTTTCTATTTAATTTTCTAACCTCACTTTTTCTCTCTTCTTTTTCATATACCCACATTTTTTCCATATTACTTATATAATATCTAATTGTAACCGTTTCATCTGCATAAATACTTTCTACTTCATATAATTCATTATTTATACTTATAACACCGTCTTTACTTACTTTCCTTTTTATCTCATGCATAAATGCTTCTTCTATTTTCTCTTCTTCTAATCTTCTCCATTTTGTCTTTTCTATTCCTTTATGCCATACATTATTTGGGGTATCTCCTAGTTCTCTATGCTCTTTATTTATATAATCATTAAATAAATACTCCTCATAATCCTTTTCTAAATCCTCTATGCTTTTAAAATTGTTCCAATTTTTAGCATTCATCCATCCTTCTTTTATTGTTTTAAAACATCTTTCTACTTTCCCCTTGCTTTCCGGATCATAGGGATGTGTATGAGTTAATTTTATTCCCAATCTTGCACCTATTAATGATAATTGTTCATTCTTATAACTCTTCCCATTATCTAAATATATCTGTTTTGGTATTCCATATGTTTTTATTGCTTTCTTTAATGTTTTTTGAACATTGATGGCACTATCATTTAAATAAAATCCATGACCTACTACTAATCTAGAATTATCATCTATAAAATGTATTAAATAGGTTCTATACTTTTTCCCATCTATTGTTATATATGGTCCATATGTGGTATCTCCTTGCCACACATCATTAGGATATTCTTTTTCATATCTTCTTCTTTCCGTTCTAGTTGCCACACTCCTTTTTAAATCATTATGTTTCAAATATCTATAAAAACTTCTTATACTTATGTTTTCATTGATATATCCATCCTTAACTACTCTCTTATACATATTTTTTGTTGTCATTTTAGGATATTTACCTCTTAAATCAATTAAATACTCTATTACATCACTATTTAATTTCCTTGATTCATTCTTATCTTTTCTTTCTTTTGTTTTTAATTTATTTAATCCTTCCCTTTGGTAATGATAATACCATTTCTTTATTGTGTGGGGACTATATTTATAACTTTTTCCCTTAAAATAGTATTCTTTTTCTGCTAACTCTTTAAAATCATTAAAAGTTATTTTGTCTCCACTCAAAAACCTCTGAAGTAATGGACTTATTACTCCATATCGAAATAAATCACTTCTTCCATAATCTTCCATATATTTTTCACCTCAGAAGATATATTAAAAGAAAGGTTAAAGCTTATAAAGGAAAAAGTTATGTTGGTATTTTCTTAAGAAAATACATTTTATTTACCCTCTCATATAAGTCATCATATAATGCCTTGTTTATCAAATATTTTAATGCTTCTCTTATACTAGACTTTATTGTTGTCAAAAGATATCTTAAATGTACTAAAAATCTCTTCATCCATTGATACAATATCTGTCTTGATATTTTCAACCTTATTGCTAAATTACTTATTCCTACTTCTTTAAGAATTTTTTCTATACAGATTCTATAAATATACGTTTTTTCATGTTGGTAATATGGTATTAAAAAATATGGTATTAATGCATGGGTTCTACCACAATTTTTACATCGTACTCTTTTTATTTTTATTTTAAAGTATTTATTATATACTATTACATTCCTTTCATAACTACCATATCCAATAAGTTCATCACTTTCACAACAAGGACATTCTATATAGCCATAATTATATTCTTCTTCATATTTTTTTATTTCTCTTTTTACTATATTTATTTTATTTAAATTATACACTTTGCTTCTGTATTTAAAGGCTTGTAAATTGTTATTGACTTTTTCGTTATTTAGCATTATCATATAATCACCTTGTTTGGTAGGAAGTAACTGTTGTTGTGGTGACTTTGAGTTACTTCTTTTTTTGTTCTATATGATATCAAATATTTTTATAATTTGAAACAAAAAAGAGATATATACAAGTAATTATATCAGTATATATCTCTTTATTTTTGTTTTATCTAGGATAAATTAATTTGTCATTTTCTTATATTTCCAGTAGAAAAAAGTTTGTCATTCTACAC
>CALVJC010000113.1 GCA_944331945.1 uncultured Bacilli bacterium | reverse complement strand
GATTTCCATCGTAATCAATATCTTCACCATAGAATCTTTCCTTCGTAAATCCAAATGCTACAGAGATTTTCTTTCCTAATGATGCAAAATCATAGTTATCGATATCTTGTCCTTCAATATAAACATAAACTCTTACTTTTGTAATACTATTTGGAGCTAATGTCATAAAGGTTGGACGTTCAACACCTTGTAAATTCTTTTCCGTATCTGTAAATGTATCAAGATCAACTAACTTACCATCAGCAGCAGTTGGAGAGATACTAGCAGTATATCCATTATAATCTTCTCCATCATAAACATCAACGGTATCAGTTTCATCAATAACACCACTTACAACATAAGTAGAATAAGCAGTTCCATCTTCTACCGTACCACAAGCGCCACCATAAGCACCTTCATCATTTACACTTGCACCAGTTCTATGCTCACATGATTCATTATACCAGTTAATGGCATTTTGTACATGTGCTGTATCATTTGGTTCCCAAATTTGAGCATTTCTTTGATCACAAATTTTAGTAACTTGTCCTCCACCAGCACAAGAAATTCCTGTAATAGTTGGAACACGTTCTTCAGATTCTGTAACATCTGGAGTTGCTTCAATCCGTCCGATTTGAGCAAAAGCAACACGAACAGAATTTTCAATACCAGTTCCAGCTTCTCCACCTTTAGCAGCAACCGTTACACTAGACTCTGGCGTCAAATAAATAGCTTCTTCATTATACGGATCATAATCAGTATAATACTCTTCTCCTGATAAGTTCTTAATGAACAAATCAAAAGCAACATATCCATCCGTTTCTGCTAAAGCTGTATTGTTAACTCGACTAGCCATCAAACGATAACCACCAGCAGTAGCAGTTAAACTACCTTTTTCATACATAATTAGTTTAGAAGTATCCGGATCCACTGCACCAACCGTTGAAATTGGTACTAAACCATCACCACCCCAACTATTGGTATTGCCATCGTAACTTGCGGTAGAATAATTCTCACCATCAATCGTTACTTCATAATCCCAATCTTTTCCATTAAGAGATAACATTAAGCTCTCTGTCGTGGCAATGGAAATATCAAAGCTTGAAACATTAACTGTTTTCATACCAATGAACCATGCATAGGTTGAAACACCTAAAATAATAGCACATAAAGCAGAACCAACAATTAACTTCCGAACTCTTCTTTGATGTTTACTATTTCTTTTCTTCATAAACCTCTTTTCCCTTCTTTTATTCATCATCAATTTCTGAATTAAAGTCCATATGAACTTGGAATTCACCGCCTAAAATATTATCGGTACATTCAAGATCAGAACCTTCAATCCAAACAACAATGGTGTATTCAATCAAATCTCCAGGACGAAAATTCGTCACATGATCCCGAACAACTAAATGATCATCTACAAAAGGAACAGTGCCTGGTTCTGCTTCTCCTGTCGCTGACAATTTAGCATAGGTCGTATCTTCGCCATTCTTATAAACCCTAATTCGCACAGCCTCATCGACGTTTCGGATAACATCGTCGATAATAACTTCACTCCAATATTCAGATACATCTTCCCCAAGATTCTCAACATAAAAAGTATAGGCCAGATAATTATCTCCATTATGAGAGCCTCCTCCTAACGCCCCGATATCTTCTGGAAGCCAACGATAAGAAATATTATCGAAAGTATCCGGAGCCGCTGCTAAGAGCTCTGTTCTATAAACTTTATATTCAGGATCATCGTAGACGATTAATCCTCTATCGAAGTACAAATTTGGATCTAGGGTAATACTAAAATTACCACGATTATAAACAATACCGATAACAAAATATAATAAAAGAAGCAAAAGAAGAATAGCCAATAACAGAATTTTTAAAATTCTCTTGGTTTTCTTTTCTCGCCTTAACTTTTCTGTACTTAACTTAATTTCCTTCTGCATCCTTATCCACCATACCTATTATCCGATATCTTTATAATACGATCTAATTATATAGTCTAGAGAAATTAAAAGTCAATATCTTTTGTCGAATTTTGTCTTTTCACTTCCCAAAAAAAAGGATGATTTCTCATCCTATTTTACGTCTTGCATCATATTCATCCGGTAAGTCTTCCCTAGCATCAATCATATAACTAGAAATCTTTTTTTCAATCTCTGTTAAAGCCCGCTTATCAATATTACTAAGGATAATAAACTCCTTAACCATATCAATTTCAATCTTACCCCAAATAATACCACTCTTAACTTTTAAGTCATTGAACATATCTGGCGTAATACTATCAAAAAAGTATCCAATGACAACCCGATCCCGTCCAATCACCAATCGTTTATTGGTAAGAGCAACCACCGCAGTTCCAAAAATATCAAAAGAACTACGATTTTTTTGAGCATAAAAAGCATATTCAATCACTTCATCATCATATAAATGCTCTAAAACTACCCGACCATTTTTTTTCAGTCTTCTACCAACTGTCATGGGATATTTCGAACGAAACTCTGCTAAGAATTGTTCTAAACGTTCTTTATTATTCATAAAGAAGCCTCCTATTCTTCAACTAATCCATTTTCTTTAAACATAGATAGCATATCTTCTTTACTTGTATAACCATCCGCTTCATCAATGACTTCACCATTTTGAACAATCAAAGTAACTGGTGTACCCCATTGTCCACTAAAGTACTCATAAGAATCCGCTAACTTTTGGAACCCATCCTCATCTAATTCATCGGTATTTAAGTAATGAATTTCTAAATCATACAAATAAGCAAGATTTTTCATAATAGGCTCTTGTTGTTGACAATAAGAACAAGTAGGTCTTGCGACATAAATAATAGACTTCTCTTCCCCATCTTTTAAAGATAAATATTCATCAATACTAGTATCGATTAAATCTACTTCTCCATCAGGATCTTTAATATCCGAAATAGCAATAATATCCTGATAATTCTTAATTTCAGAAGCCAAATAACTTCCTCCAAATACAATGACAAGTGCCAAAATAATAATGGCTGCTGTTTTTATGTTTTCAATTTTCTTCTTTTCCATGATAAGTTTCATTCCTTTCACTTTCGTTCAAGGCACACATAGGAATGAAAACCTTGAACTAAATTTATTTTTCTATATAATATCAGTCTTGAAGGAGTGTGTACTACAAAGCACGTGGAGGTGAGTTGCAGACTTCCTGTAACTCTTGGGATTAAACCAGTATATAAAGAAGTGCAAATGTAGGTGTTTCAAGCACACATAAGTAGTCCTTTCAAGGCTGTAGATTAATCATTGACTTTAGTTAATTCTTAGTGTTACCTACATAGACAACTCACTCCTTCAAAAATATTTTTTGAAAGGAAAGATTTATTTATGGAAGTTATTTATCCAAAAGCATGTGGTGTTGATGTGCATAAATCTTTTATTGTTGCTGTCATTTGTGACTCAACTACCATCACACCTAAATATTACAAAAAACGTTTCTCAACCTTTAATAACGA
>CALVJC010000112.1 GCA_944331945.1 uncultured Bacilli bacterium | reverse complement strand
CTTCGGTAAAGTAGTCACTTAGTCTTTGATTGACTGTTTCTAAAGATAACTCTATTTCCCTATTCTCTTTTCCGCATCCTGTAAGTCCTACTAAGAAAAGACTGCATAATAATAGAGCGCATAATTTTTGTTTCATTCTTTTTCTCCTTCTTTAAATACTAAAATTGCTTTGGCACTTCCCGTGATAGACATTGTAACCAAAAGATAGCCTTCCTTAGCCATATCATTGGTTTTTTCTTCTACCTTTTTTGCCATCTCTTCGGTCTTTGGGGAATATTCGATTACGACTGTTTTGTACATGGGTTCACCTCCATTCTTTTTAAGCTTTTACGAAAAAGTCATTATACTTTAAAATCTTTTTTCCTTCTATCGAAACTATCTAGTCCTTTCTTTTCTTCATTGTAGCATACGCTTCGTGGGGAATGCAACTAGCGCAAAAGAAAAAGACAAACGAATAAAGTTTGTCAAAGATTATTTTGGTATTTTTGAATTTTTTATTGTTCGAGTATTTTGGTAATCAATTGATGACAATCTTCTTTGATAATCTTATTCTAAGATGATATTTCTCTTTTAGGAAGAATGCACTTTTTGGTAAGTGAGTTACTTTTGGGTAGAAATTATGGAAAAGAAATGAAAAAAGCAAAGAATTTTTGCTTATTTTTCTCTTGTTTTCACATAGTTACAGATTATTTCGACGATTTTATCATTTCCTATGTCACAGTTTAGGCAAAGATCGTAGTTTTCTTTTCTACCCCAAGGTTGATTGGTTGTAAGTTCATAATAGGTTGCTCTTGCTTTATCGGAAGCGGTCAGATGTTTTTCCGCTTCTTTCGAAGAGTCATTATAAATCTTACGAATTGTTTTAATGCGGTATTCAAAAGGGGCATATAAGAAAATCGTGATTAAGTTTGGATTATCTTTTAAGATGTAATCAGCACTTCTACCAACGATAACACAGTTTTCTTCGGTAGCAATTTTCTTGATGATTTCTGCTTGTTTGATCAAACTATCTTTTTTAGCATCAAGTGATAAATAGAAATGATACAAATCATCTTCAGAAAGATTACTGGTTACGTTATTTTTGATGGCATATTCTTTCATTGCTTCTTTATCATAGAATTTTAATCCAAGATTTTTTGCTACTTGTCTGGCAATTTCTTTGCCATTGGTACCATGTTCTCTAGAAATAGAAAGAATTAATTTTTTCGAAATCGTAGACTCTTCCTCGTCCTTTAAGGTAGCGACTTTTTCTTTATAGGTTTTCTTTAAAATAAAGAAAGCAATTAAAGCGGTTAGAACTTCGGCGATGGGGAAAGTCCACCAAACTAAGGTTGTAACATTACTTGATAAAGTGAATAAGTAAGCGATTGGGAAGACAAAAATTACTAATCTTAAAAGAGAAATGATTAGAGGTCTTAGAGCATAACCGAGAGATTGTAACACTCCTTGGACAGCTACAGAAAAGCCCATGAAAATATAACCAAGACTTGCAATCCGAATGGCGGTCACACAGATTTCAATAATTTCAGCAGTACTGCCTCCTGCTAAGCCAAACAAATTAGAAAGGGGTTGTGCTAATATTTCAAAGACAACCGTTAAAATTAACGTGACAATAAAGGTATCTACAATCCCATACTTCATACAATCTTTCACCCTTTTCTTGTCTTTCATTCCATAATTAAAGGATAAAATAGAAATAATGGTATTGGATAATCCAAAGGCAGAGAATAAGGCAATTTGTTGGATCTTGTAGTAAATTCCAAAGGAGCCGACTAAGACGGTTGGATTGGCTTTGGCACTTCCTAAAATGGCATTCATTCCAGCCATCATTACCGATAACAATGCTTGCATAAGGGCAGCGGAGATACCAATGTTATAGATTCCCTTGATTAATTCTTTGTCAGGTTTGATATATTTTATATTTCCATTGATTTCTTTATTAAACTTATAATGGAATATCATAGCAAGAATTAAAGAGACAAATTGTCCAATAATTGTCGCCCATGCCGCTCCTGCTACTCCCATCTTTAAAGGGAAAATAAAGATATAATCTAGGACAATATTTGTAAGGGCTCCTGAGATTTGGGCAATGGTGGAGAGCATGGTTCTTCCGGTTGATTGTAAAAATCTTTCATATACGGTATATCCAATGGAACCAAGCGAGAAACAAGTACATATTTGTAAGTAAGTTGTTCCCATCGAGATAACTTCTTCATTTCCTCCGGCAAAAAGAGAAATAAACCATTTTGATCCAAAAAGGCCAAAGATTAAGAAGACTGCATAAATGCATAAGCTAAGGAAAATACCATTTCCTGCTATTTTATTTACTTTCTCTTCCTTTTTTTCGCCTAAACTTTTCGATAATAGGGTGTTTAGGCCAACACCCGTACCAACACCAATCGCAATAATTAAAATCTGAATGGGAAATGCGAGAGTTAAAGCTTGATTCGCTAAGGCTCCCTTCTCTCCCATATTCGCTACAAAGACACTATCCACAACGTTGTAAAGAGCTTGTAACACCATCGAGATAATCATTGGAAGCCCCATTTTCCAGAATAATTTTTTCATCGGTGTATCGGCCATTTTATTTTTCTTTCCTTCTTTCATAACTTCATCCTATCTTTTTTAAACCTGAAAAAGGCGTAGATCCAAACTGGATTTACGCCTTTCGCTACACGTTTCTTTGATTTTAACACAAAATTTTTTTTGATGTAAGTTTTTTCTCGTGCTTTTTTTTCTATCATCAAATTCTAAGAAATCAAATATTCGCTTACTTCTCCTCTATTTGTTTTTCAAGCTCATTTTTCTCTTGTTTAACGTGAGTTATTTGTATTATGATATTTATAGTTAGAGAATAGAAAGAAAGGAATATATATGAAAAAAAGAATTTTAAATTATGTAAAAGAGACGGATCAAATCATTCAAAAGAAGGAAAAAATAACGAAAGAGCGCCTTGCTTATCATTTAATTCAAATTGAGCAATTTCAACATGAAAGACTCGTTCATTTAATGGTAACGATCTTTGTAGGAATTTTAGCTTTTCTTATTCTGTTATTTGGATTCTTACTAGAAAATTCCTGGTTGCTCCTTGGCTTTTTAGGAGCCATGTGTCTTTTTATTCCTTATCTTTTACACTATTATTTATTAGAAAATAATGTACAAAAAATGTATTTTCAATATGATATTTTAAGATCTAAGTCAGAAGGAAAAAAATAATTTTTCTTTTTTAAATGCCTTTCTTGTCCATCTCTTTCAAGACTTTACGAAATAGTTTTTTCCAGTTTTCAAATGTTAGGAGGTTTAACGCCTCTTTAAAGTCACACCATTTTGCTTTCTCAATTTCACTCTTTTGCCTTTTTATTTCTTCTTTGGCAGTAGCCAAAAACAAAACGGTTGTTTTATCAATTTCATTATTGATGGTATAGTGCAAAGTATATCTTTTCTGCGATTTTATGAAAACATCTAATCCTACTTCTTCTTTCACTTCTCTTAAAGCGGTTTCTATT
>CALVJC010000111.1 GCA_944331945.1 uncultured Bacilli bacterium | reverse complement strand
AAGGGATGAATTAAAAAAACATATTATGGGCTGGGATAATTATACCGAAGAAGAAAAAGAAGCGTTGAAAAGTAAATTTAATCCCGAAGAACTTCATTATATTAATAAAACAAGAAAAGACATTAATAAAGCAATTAGAAGTGTCAAAAAATAAGAAACTCCAAAAAAACTAAGCTGTCGCTTGTACAGTCTTGGAAGAGAAAGTGGTATCGAAAAAAAGATTCCACTTTTCTTATAAAATAATGTGCAAAAAAGAGACCTTTCATGTATAATAAGAAAAAGGAGAGAAGAAATATGAAATTATTATCCATTAATGCAGGAAGTAGTTCTCTAAAATTTAGATTATACGAAATGCCAGAAGAGAAATTAATTGTGAAAGGAATGTTCGAACGAATTGGACTAGAAGGTTCCAGTTATAGTTTTCGTTTTAAAGAAGAAAAAAAGGAAGAGCTTGTGCCTTTAAAAGATCACAACGATGCAGTGAAAAGATTAATTGATTTACTGATTGAACATAAAATTGTATCTTCTTTAGATGAAATTGAAGCGGTAGGACACCGTGTAGTACATGGTGGTAACAAATACTCTAAAAGTGTTGAAATAACCGATCGTGTACTACTTGAAATTGAAGGGATCTCAGAGTTAGCCCCTCTTCATAATCCCGCTGCTTTAAAAGGAATTTATGCTTTTAAAAATAATATTCCGAAAGCCAAAATGGTCGCATGTTTTGACACGGCCTTCCATCAAACCATGAAAGAATCTACCTATTTATATCCCGTTCCTTATGAATGGTATGTAAAATATGATGTTAGAAAATATGGTTTCCATGGACTAAGTCATAAGTTTATCACAGAAAAAATGACTGAAATGCTAGGAAAAAAACCCAATCTAATCATTTGTCACATTGGAAATGGCGCTTCCATTACCGCTGTCAAAGAAGGAGAATGCATTGACACGTCAATGGGATTTACGCCGAACTCTGGAATCATGATGGGAACGCGTTCAGGAGATATTGATTATTCTCTTATTAGCTATGTCATGAAAAAAGAACAGAGAAACTTAGACTGGATCGAAGAAAAATTAAATAAAGCCAGTGGACTTGAAGGAATTGCCGGTATGAGTGACTTGCGCGATATCGATCGGGCCTTTGAAGCCAATGAACAAAAAGTTTGCCTTGCCGTAGATATGTACACCTCAAAAATCACGGATTATGTTGCCAAGTACTATGTGAAACTAGGCGGTGTAGTGGATGCCATTTGTTTCACAGCTGGTGGTGGAGAAAATGATGACATTATCCGGGGAGAAACTTTAAAGAAATTAACTCCACTTGGTATCATCTTAGATGAACAAAAAAACAAAGAAACCATCGTACGTAAAGGAGTAGAAGGAATCATTACCAAAAAAGAATCAAAGATTCCAGTCTATGTTTTAGCGACCGATGAAGAGTTAATGATTGCTCGTGACACTTATCATGTTGTAACGAACAAATAAAAAAGAACAATAAGAAGAGGGAAGAGAACCTTTTCTTATTTTCGTATCTGTAGTATAATAACAATAGATTTAGGAAAGAGGGAAAATATGAAAATTATTTCAATCAACACAGGAAGTAGTTCCTTAAAATTTAGTCTATTTAATATGGATAAGGAGGAAGTGATCGCCAGTGGTCTTTTTGAGCGCATTGGACTTGAAGGAAGTTCTTATACCATCAAGTTTAATGGGGAAAAGATTAAAGAAGAAATCGAACTAGCAAATCATACCGATGCCGTAAAGGTACTATTAGAAAAATTAATTTCCTTAAATATTATTAAATCTCTTGAGGAAATTAATGGAGTAGGACACCGTCTTGTTCATGGCAAAGACAAGTATTCCAAAAGCGTATTAATTACGGATGAAGTGGTAGAAGATTTAATGAAATTCAAAGACTTTGCTCCATTACATAATCCAGCCAATGTTTTAGGAATTAATGCTTTTCGAGAAGTTTTGAGAGAAGTTCCTATGGTTGGTGTTTTTGACACGGCTTTTCATCAAACGATGAAACAAGAAGAATATTTATATCCCGTTCCATACGAATGGTATCAAAACTATGGCGTAAGAAAATATGGGTTCCATGGAACGAGCCATCGGTATATTACGAAAAAAATCAGTCAAGAGTTAAAGCGTAACGACTTAAAAATCATCAGCTGTCATGTTGGAAATGGTGGTTCCATCACGGCTATCAAAGATGGAAAATGTGTGGATACTTCAATGGGCTTTACGCCACTTGCGGGTATTATGATGGGTACCCGTTCTGGAGATGTTGATTCTTCCATCATCCCTTATGTTATGGAACAAGAAGGACTAAATGCTAGTGAAGTCGTTGATGCTTTAAACAAAAGATCTGGCTTGCTTGGTATTAGTGAAAAAAGTAGTGATATGCGGGATGTAGTAGCGGGTATGGAAGAAGGAGATGAAAAATGTCGCTTAGCTTTCGATATGTACACAAGAAAAGTGACGAATTACATTGCCCAGTATTATGTTTTACTAGGGGGAGCCGATGTGATCGTTTTCACCGCCGGTCTTGGGGAAAATAGCGTTCCATTCCGCCGCAAAGTCTGTGAAAACCTTGCTTGTCTTGGAATCAAACTAGATGAAAAAGCCAACAATTGCATGGGCGAACTTCGCAAAATCAGTGCAGAAGACTCTTCCGTTTTAGTCTATACGATTCCAACCGATGAAGAATTGATGATTGCCGAGGATACCAAAAGAATTATAAATGAGATTGGATAAAAAAGATGTTTAAAAAAATATATAAAGAAATAAAAAAATATGACACCATTATTATCGCAAGACATATTGGAGTGGATCCAGATGCGATGGCCAGTCAGTTAGCTTTAAAACAAGCCATTGAATTGACCTTCCCGAACAAAAAAGTTTATGCGGTTGGCAATGGAAGTAGTAAATTCTCTTACTTAGGAAAACTAGATAAACTAGAAGACTGGGAAGACTTTTTACTTCTTGTTTTGGATACGCCAGATAAAAAAAGAATCGATTTCAAAGACTTTGACAAAGCCAAAGAAGTCATTAAGATCGATCACCATCCTTACATCGAAACCTTTGGGGATTTAGAATATATTGATGAAGAAGCGAGCAGTACTTGTGAAATTTTAATGGAAATGCTTTGTGCTACCAAATTAAAATGCAATTCAAGTATTGCTAGGACGCTATACTGTGGTCTTGTCAGTGATTCAAATCGTTTTCTTTTTGATAGCTCAACCCCAAAAACTTTTGCTCTTGTCAGTTATTACTTAGCCAAATATCCTTTTACCTTATCGGAACTTTATCGCGAAATGTACTTAAGACCTTTAAAAGAAGTAAGATTAGAAGGCTATATTGCCGAAAATCTCCAAGTATCTGAAAATGGAGTGGCTTCTATTTTTCTTACCAACGATACCATCGCCAAATTTAAAGCCGATACCGCTTCTGCGGGAAACATGGTCAATAACTTTAACTTCATTGAAGAAGTCCTCGTCTGGGTAATTGTAACCGAAGACATCAAAAATAACAATGTTCGTATTAACATTCGGTCTCGAGGTCCAGCCATTAACAAAGTAGCTGAAAAATATAATGGAGGAGGACACTCGATGGCCAGTGGCGCCAGAGTAGGAAGTTTCGAAGAAGCCAAAGAATTAATTGAAGATTTAGATCTGGTTACCAAACGTTATATAAGGAGTGTGGAACAAAATGAAAATAACGAGTGCTGAATTAGCAGTTATGGCCACAAGACGTAGTCAATATCCAGAAGATAAAAAACTAGAAATTCTATTAGTAGGACGCAGTAATGTAGGAAAAAGTAGTTTCATTAATACGATTTTAGAACGTAAAAACATTGCTTACACGTCTAGCCGTCCTGGAAAAACACAAACTCTAAACTTTTACGAAGTCAACCATGACTTTTACTTAATCGACGTGCCTGGCTATGGCTATGCCGAAGTAAGTAAAAATATTCAAATGAAATTTGGCAAAATGATTGAAGAATACTTAGAAACAAGACAAGAATTAAAAAGAGTTTTTTTTCTCATTGACTTTCGCCACAAACCAACAGAAGATGATGTCTTGATGTATAATTTCTTAAAATATTATAAGATCCCTGTTACCATTGTCGCTACCAAAGCGGA
>CALVJC010000110.1 GCA_944331945.1 uncultured Bacilli bacterium | reverse complement strand
CTTGGGTCAACAGATGACTTTCCATTTCTTTTCCAGTTTGTCTTTTATCTTCTATTTGATCATATAAATAAATGGTATCGCCTCCATCGTTATAGATCGGTTCAAACATCGAGACAGGATCTCTTAGAGCATCGATAGCGTGAACGATTTCATAAGGGGTAACTTCTAATTCTTTGGCAATTTCTTCTATGGCTAGTTCTTGTCCTGTCACTAAGAGATTGCTTTCTTTTAATCTTAAGGCTTTATAGGCTAGGTCTTTCGTGGAACGACTAACCCGGATACTATTATTATCGCGTAAATAACGTTTGATTTCTCCGACAATCATAGGCACGGCATAAGTTGAAAATTTCACTTCATGGGAAAGATCAAAATTATCGATCGCTTTGACTAGTCCAATACAACCGACTTGAAATAAATCATCTAGATTTTCATTGTGATTTTTAAATCTTCTTAAGATGCTGAGAACTAATTTTAAATTGCCACTGACTAAATCATTACGAGCGAAGGGATTGCCCTCTTTCATTGCTAAAAATAACTTATTCATCTCCTCGTTCGTTAAAACTTTTAATTGCGAAGTATTGACTCCACTAATTTCTACTTTGTGTTTTGCCATATTCTTATCCTTTCCACTTCTATCATGAGAGAAAAGGGAAAAAAATATTCAAAAATTAATTTTTTGTTTCTTCATAGCAGTCTAAAAAAGATATTTCTTCACCATTTTGCACAAAACTAAGAAGAGTTTCAAGATTTACTTTCTCACTACTTTTAAAGATATTTTGATCGATTCGGGGGTTTTGTTTTCGTAAGGTTTCTAATAGTTTTTTGATTTCAAACCGTTTGGATAACGTATGCTCTTTTTTACTAAACTCACAGGCACAATTGATGAAGTGATAGTCATTTTGTTGCCAAAATTTTTGAATGACTTCTTCTCTTACGAAGTAAAGAGGGCGAATTAATTCCATGCCTTCAAAGTTTTTACTTTTTAATTTCGGAAGCATGGTTTTGAATTCTCCTCCATAAAACATGGATAATAAAATGGTTTCAATGACATCATCAAAGTGATGCCCTAAAGCTATTTTGTTGCAGCCTAAATCTTTGGCTTTTTGATAAAGGAAGCCACGACGCATTCTAGCGCACATATAGCAGGGATGTTCCGGATTTAATTTATTAGCTACTTCAAAAATATCTGAGCTTACCATATGATATTCTAGATTTAATTTTTCTAAGTTTTCTTTTATTTTTTTCTTTGTTTCTTCTTGATAACCTGGATCCATAATTAAAAAGGAAAGCTTAAAGTTTGTTTTACCGTGTCGTTTTAGTTCTTCTAAACACTTCGCTAGTAGTACGGAGTCTTTTCCACCTGAAATACAGACCGCGATATGATCGTTTTCTTGGACTAGGTCATAATCTCGGATGGCTTTCATGAAAGGGCGCCAGATATCTTTCCGAAATTTGGTAATTAAACTATGTTCTACTTCTTGATAACTTTTCATTCTTTTCCTCTTTTCTGGTTTAACTTTTGCTCAAAGGCGATAGGAAGTGGACTTTTAAATTCATACACTTGACTAGTTGTTGGATGTTTTAGTTTTAAACAGGTAGCCTGTAAAAATAAACGTTCTGCTTTTTTGCCACCATATTTTTTATCTCCTAAGATAGGATAGCCTAAGTAGGATAAAACAGCACGAATTTGATTTTTTCTTCCGGTTTTAATTTGAACTTTCAAAAGACTAAGAGACCCATTGGTTTTCATAACTTGAAAGGAAGTAATGGCTTTTTTGGCGTCTTTTTGTTTTTGGGTAACGGAAACTTGATATGTGGCATCTTCTTTTAAATAACAGATATAATCTTTCTTATCTTGGGGTACTCCATGGACAAGGGCATAGTATTCTCTTTCTAAGATAAGGTGATTCCAATTTTCTTGGAGTTTTCGTTTTAAGAGATCGGACTTTACAAAAACCAAAACTCCTCCTGTTTCTTGATCAAGACGATGAAGAACAAATAATTTTTCTTGATAGTGACGATTTTTAATAAATTCTCTCATCTTGTGATAAGCAGTTTTCTCTTTTTCTTTCTCGGTGGCGATGGAAAGAAGATGAGGTGGTTTGTCTACCACTAAAAAGTCTTTGTCTTCATATAAAATTTTCAAAGGACTTTTGTGATGCGTTTTATTTTCTTTTTGAATTTTAATGATATCGTAAGGTTTTACAGGATAATTGTATTGGGTAATCGTCTGGTTATTTACTAAAATGGCGCCCTTTTTTAAATAGTTTTTTAATTTCTTGGCACTTAGTTCTTGAAATAACTCAAGTAGTATTTCTAACAGTGGTCCTTCTCTTTTTACTTGTTTTTCCATCTTCTTCCCTCTTTTCGCTATTATTTTAACAGAATTTAGAAAAAGGAACAAGTTAAAATAAATTACAAAAAGTACTTGACTTTCTTCTAACTCTTTTGTTATTCTAATGTTGCAACTGAAAACTCATAAGAAATTACTTGATTTTTAAAAGGTTTTGTTGTAAAATTATATTTGTTGACGAGATTCGTCTTATGGGCTTGTAGCTCAGTTGGTTAGAGCACTCGCTTGATAAGCGAGGGGTCACAGGTTCAAGTCCTGTCAGGCCCACCATATTTTGCCTCAATAGCTCAGTTGGTTAGAGCACTTGACTGTTAATCAAGGGGTCCTAGGTTCAAGTCCTAGTTGAGGCGCCATTTTTTTTGGCCAGTTGGTGAAGTGGCTTAACACACTGCCCTTTCACG
>CALVJC010000109.1 GCA_944331945.1 uncultured Bacilli bacterium | reverse complement strand
TGGATAGATGTTGACTTAAGATCAAACCAATTAAAAAAGCCGAAGTCGTAAAACTATAGGGTCCTATTTTAAAAACAATCTCTTCCATAATATCCCCTTTTTGTACTATATGCAAAAGACTAGAATTCGGCTCTGGTAGATTTTGTATCTCTTTATTTTTTATTCCGCTTGTTTGGCGACTTCAAGCAATTGTTGTTTATATTTTTCGGAAATATCGGGTAAATGTTTCTTATTTTTGAGAAATTCTTCTTCTGTATGAGCTGCTTTTATCAAGTTTTTTCTTCTTGCCACATAGCCATTCAAAAGTAAATAATTGCTTGTCAAAAAGACCGCGTGATGTGTTAAGATAACTTCCAATATTTTTAAAAGTTTTTCAAAATTTCTTGTACACATTTTAAAACAGTCTGTTAAAAATACCTGTTGTTTTCCTGCTTGGATATTTTTTAATAATTGACATAAGGAAGAATTGAATGAAGCATCGATTCCACTTTCGCAGTTCATCGTTGTCACTTCTCCTTTTGAGAAAATATTTAATTCTTCTAATTCAAAGGGATGGTCCCTTTGTAAGGGAACATAGTCATGTTCTCTATTTTCTTCCGTACATTTGGCTAATTCGATTAAAGCCTTGATGGCTGTAGGATATTTATCCGCTATTTCTTTATAAAAATTGTGGTCTAATGAAATATTAGCAGAAAGTGTTTCCAAATCAATTTTAGAAAAGTATTTTATTGCTTCTGAGGTAATTTCTTTTATGGCAGAATCATCTAAATAAGAGGAAGAACCATATTCGCGATAGCTTATACTACTAATCCCTTCTAATAAACTGTTTCTAATAGTTACTACTACCATATTTGCAATCAAGTCATTTTTTGGTTCGTAAAACGTTCCTTCTTCACTTCCTAAAATTAAAAGAGCATTTCTAAATTCTAAGTCCTTCCAGTTTGCTATCATAGAGGATATTTGTTCTTTCACATTATTAATAATATTATATAATGCTATATTAGAAACTTTGAATTTTTGCAATTGCTTTTTTAAAATATTCCAAGTATAAAATTCTATCACCTCTAATCCCATATTGTATCCCTCCGTTAAAATTTATTTCTATTATCTTTTTGATTCTCTATTCACAAGTTTTTATGTTTCATTCAGAAGTCTCTTCCCAATAATTTTTTATTTAAGGAGCCCTGAGAAAGATTGCTCAGTGTTTTTCTGTTTTCTAATTATATCATACTATTGATTATTTATTTTACATTTATTTTTTAGAAAACAAAAAAGCGGAGCCATAAGGCTCCTTCAGGGGGTTCGGTTGAATATAATCCACATTAACGGTTCGTGGATTATATCAACATGATAAGTAATAATAATGTTACCTATCATGTAATTTGATCATAACCAAAAAATGTTTCATTGTCAATTCCTTTTTTGTTTTTTTAAATTTATTTTTTTCAGTTGACATTTAACTATGGACAATCGAAGAAATTAGCTTTTGTTTTAATTCCTCTTGATCGGTATTTTTATCCATTAAGTATTGATAAGCATCTTCTTTGGCTTGAAGTAAAAGTTTAAAATCACTGGTTAAATTAGCCATTTTAAAAGTCATATCACCACTTTGTTTGGTACCAAATAAATCTCCATGACCTCTTAGTTTGAAGTCTTCTTCACTGATTTCAAAGCCGTCATCTGTCTGTTCCATAATTTCAAGACGTTTGGTATCATTATCACTAATTAAGATACAGGTAGATTGTAAATCACTTCTTCCTACTCGACCTCGCAATTGATGAAGCGTGGATAAGCCAAAGCGTTCGGCATCAAAGATCACCATCATCGTAGCATTTGGAACATCGACTCCGACTTCAATGACGGTCGTACTAATTAGGATTTGCACTTCATTTTGTTGAAAGGCTTTCATAATATTATCCTTCGCTAAAGAAGCCATCTTACCATGGACAAGATCAATTTTAAACTTACTACCAAAAGCAAGATTCATCTTATCTTTTAAATCATTGACATTGGTTAAATCACTGTTTTCACTCTCCTCGATTAAAGGAGCAATTACGTAGATTTGATGACCTTGTTTTAATTCTTCATACATTAAGGTTAAAACATCTTTAATTTCCGTATTCTTCTTGACAAGAGTTTTAATTTTCTTTCTGCCTTTCGGTCTTGTTTTAATGGTTGACACATCCATGTCGCCATAGATGGTTAGGGCATATGTTCTTGGAATTGGAGTTGCACTCATATAAAGGGTATCTGGTTTTTGGCCTTTATTCTGAAGATTGGCTCTTTGATTGACACCAAAGCGATGTTGTTCATCGGTAATGACAAGTCCTAAATTCTTGTACTTAACATCTTCTTGAATCAAAGCATGAGTTCCAATAATAATATCGATCTTTCCTTCTTCTAAGTCTTGATAAATTTGTTCTTTTTCTTTTTTTGAAGTAGAACCGGTTAATAAAGCACTGGTTATTTTTTGGTTAGCAAAGAAATTTTGCAAGCTTTGGTAATGTTGGGTCGCTAAAATTTCGGTAGGGGCCATTAAAGCACTTTGATAGCCACTTAAATAATTGGCATACATAGCAATAAAAGATACTATTGTTTTACCACTACCCACATCACCTTGTAAAAGACGATTCATTCTGCCTTTTCCTTCTAGATCAGCAATGATATCATCGATGGCTTTTTGTTGATCTTTCGTTAATTCAAAAGGTAAAGAAGCAATAAAATCATTTATTTTCTCTTTATCAATAGTCCGAGATAGCCCAGCATTCGTCCGTTTATTTTCTTCTTTTAAATAATTTATTTTCAACATAAATTCAAAAAGTTCTTCGTATTTTAGTCGTTGTTTCGCTTCTTCTAATTTTTCTAAGCTCGGTGGATTATGAACAATGTTAAGAGAAATTCTTTTGTTCGCAAAGCCATATTTTTCTTGATACTGTAGCGGAATATGATCTTCAATTTCTTTGCTATTTCCTAAAAGAGCCATATTAATGAAAGTGGATATATTTTTATTACTGATACCATTTGTCAAATGATAAATCGGTTCAATGCGCATTTTGTTAGAGAGAATTCCTAGTTTAATTTCGGAAGCGGTAATGATATTTTTCTTTTTGTCTAATTTACCAATCACGGTAATTCCTGTCCCTACGACTAATTGATTTTTCAAAAAGGCCCGGTTGAAAATAGAAACTCCGACCATTCCGGTTGTCGTGACAAGCCGAAAATTCATCTTGTTGAGTCCTGCTTTAAATCTTACTAAAATGGGACTGCTTTCTACTTTTCCATCGATGATAATATGGCCACCGTCTTCCGTTTCGGTTAAGGAACCTCTTTCTAGCTTTTCATAACGAAAAGGATAATGGGTTACTAGGTCTTCTACGGTGTTAATTCCTAGTTTTTTTAACAGAGTCAGTGCTCTTGGACCAATTCCTTTTACCTCATTTAATGCCATATTCCCACCTCTTCCACTGCCTCATATTATAGCATATTTTTGGAAAGTTTGAAAGATAAAATTCATAAAATTGACTAGGAGGAAAGTTTATGAAAATCATTGCGGACGGAGGAGCGATTACAAAAAATGTAGGAGGCAGCACCAGGGATTCTATGATTTTAGCTCTTAATACCAGTTATATTGATGGAGTTAAATTAAAGCTTTATCTTACCAAGGATAACCAGATCGTTTCGCTTGGGGATGACGTTGTCGCTTTTTTTGTGGAGTTTGTCAATAAAATTGAAGATATTGAACTAAAAAAGTTACTAACTTATAATATTGGAACCAAAGTGCAACGACAACGGGTGATTACTTTAGCAGAAGCATTGCAAGTATTTCAAAATTATAATAAAGAATTGATTTTAGAGTTAGTGGATCAAGGGCCAAAAAATTCGCTTTTTGTTGATTTGGTCATGGTAGCGATAAGACCTTATCAAAATTATCAAATCAAGCTAGAAACAGAAAATGAAGAATTGTTTCGCTATTTAGAATCGGAACAAAGTAATTTCCCGGTGGGAATTGTCATACGAGAAAACAGTAAAAGGAATTGGTATTTGGATGCTCCTTTCTATGACATTGCCCTTCCCTTGTTATCCGAATTTAACATTAGAGAGAAGACCGATTTAGGGAAAATTGTCATGCTTGATCAAATTAATCGAATGGATGTCTTTGATCTAGTTTATCGGGAATTTCAAGATGTCTTTTCCTATATTTATATTATCACTTCTTCCATTAGTAGTATCAACGACAGTGCAAACATAAAGGGAATGTAATTTTTCAAAGATTTTTTTAAAAAAGTGTTGACAAATTAACACTTTATGATTAAGATAAGAATCACCAATTCGGAATTAGGCGAATTGGTCGCTAGTATCACACTAGCCAACCCCTTTTTATTCTTTTTTGAAGCTGTTCCTCAGGGGGGGCAGCTTCTTTTTTTTGATCAAAAAAGCGACTGATTATTCAGCCGTTTTTTCTTCTGCTCTTTCTTGATAATACTGATAACGCTCTTTGGCATGTTCTTCGTTTTGTTCTAGAAGTTCTTTGCCTTGTTCTTGATTGATTTTTTCTAACGAGAGATAACGATCCTCTCCTCGTAAAAACTCTTGATAATGCTCAAAATTTGATTTCGCATCCATTTTGAATTCTTTGGTTTCTGGATTGTAGTGGAAGATTGGGAAGTAACCACATTCGGTCGCTTTCTTTTCTTCTTCGATCGAATTACTCATTCCTTTTAAAATACCTTGGGCAATACATGGAGAGTAAGCAATAATAATGCTTGGACCTTGATATTTTTCGGCCTCTAACATCACTTTTATACAAGCGGCAGGATTCGCCCCCAAAGAGATACATCCCACATAAACATCTGGATAAGTTAAAGCAATTTTAGCTAGATCTTTTTTCGGCGTCTTTTTCCCACTGGAAGCGAATTTACATACTGCTCCTAGTTTACTAGATTTGCTCGCTTGTCCTCCGGTATTGGAATAAACTTCGGTATCAAGGACTAAAATGTTGATATTTTCCCCACTTGCTAAGACATGGTCAATGCCATTATAGCCAATGTCATAAGCCCAACCATCGCCACCAACTGCCCAAATCGAGATTGGTAAAATATTTCTTTTTAAAGACTTTAATGGTTTGATCTTCGTATGATCAAGGACCGCTAAAAGAGCCTTGGCCGTTTCTTCTGTTACTTCTTTGGTATAGGCAAGATAGATTTCTTTTTCATTTTCTTCTACTTTATCGATATTATCTAAAATTATTTTTTTTAGTTGGTTTTTCTTGACTTCATCGGCAATATGCATTCCAAAACCAAATTCCGCATTGTCTTCAAAAAGAGAGTTTGCCCAAGCGACGGAATAAGGGGTGGAAGGAGAACTGGCCCCATAAATGGAAGAGCAACCAGTTGCATTGGCAATCATCAGACGTTCTCCAAATAGTTGCGTTAAAAGTTTTAAGTAAGGCGTTTCGCCACAACCCGCACAAGCACCACTAAATTCAAAGCGCGGTGTTTTAAACTGGCTTCCTTTGACACTGGCCGTACTCATCACGTCTTTTTCTTTCACATTATGGAATAAGTATTCTACTTCCTCTAATTTTTCACTCGTCATGACTTTATTCTTTTCTACCATTTCAAGGGCTTTCATTTGCTTTTTACCAGGACAAATATTGGCACATAAGCCACATCCTGTACAGTCTTTTAAAGAAACCGCAATGGTAAATTTATAATTATCTCCTAAGGTGGTAGGAATTAAGTTTTCTTTTAGACTTTCTGGAGCATTTTCTTCTTCTTTTTCATCTAGTAAGAAAGGACGAATAACAGCATGGGGACATACAAGAGAACATAAATTACAAGTAATACAATTTTCCTTAATAAAATGGGGAACCACTTCACTAATATCCCGTTTCTCTTTGCGGCTAAGTCCCCCTTCTACCGTTCCATCGGGACGTTCTAGGAAAGCACTTACTGGTAGTTTGTTGCCTTCACGTTTATCAATGATATCAAAGACACTACGACTTACTTCTTCTACTGAGACATAATCATCTTTCGCTCCCAAATCAGTTAGAAGTTCGCAACGGGTTAAAACATCATCAATGGCTTTGGTATTCTTTTCGGCTAGGTTATTTCCTTTTAAGGCAAAGCGTTTTTTCAAATTTTCTTTTACTTTGTTAATGGCATAATTCGAGTCTAAAATATGACCATATTGAAAGATTAAACTTTCGATCATAGCACTAATTTTATTGCCAAGTCCATGTTCTTTGGCTATCATGGATGCGTTTACCAAATAGAATTTTATTTTCTTTCGCCGTAAAAGAGCTTTTGCTTCTTCCGGAATCATGGCAAGGACTTCTTCTTTCGAATGGGTGGTATTTAATAAGAAAATACCGTTTTCTTGAAGGGATCCAAAAACATCAAATTTATTTAAATAACTATCTTGGGTACATACGATTAGTTTGGCTTGATCGACATAATAAGTTGATTCGATCGGTGTTTTGGAAAAGCGTAGATGACTGATGGTGACGCCCCCACTTTTTTTCGAATCGTATTGGAAATAACCTTGCACATAGGCTTCGGTGGATTCACCCGTAATTTTCATTAAGTCTTTGCAGGCACTCACCATACCATCACTGCCATAACCATAGACAAGGAAAGCCGTCTGCCCTACTTTGGGAATTTTGAAATTTTCATCATACGGTAAACTTAAATGGGTAACATCGTCGGTAATCCCGATGGTAAAGCCGTGAAGTGGATGATCGAGAGAATCAAAAACCGCTTTGATCATGGCTGGGGTGGTATTTTTGCTCGATAAGCCATAGCGTCCTCCTACGACGATAATGTCTTTGTCCACTTTTTGAATGATGTTCGCTACATCGAGATATAAAGGTTCCCCTGTCGATCCGGCTTCTTTGGTGCGATCTAAAACCGCTATCTTTTCTACCGTTTTGGGAATGCTCTTCAAGAAATATTCTTCTGAGAATGGTCGATATAAATGAACTTCTACAAAGCCTACTTTTTCTCCTTGTTTATTTAAGTAAGCGACGGTTTCTTTGATCGTTTCTGAAACACTTCCCATGGCTACAATGACTTTGGTGGCTTTATGATCGCCATAATAGTTGAAAGGAGCATAATTTTTTCCTGTGATTTTATTAATTTCTTGCATATAATCATTGACGATTTCAGGTAAGGCTTCATAGTACTTGTTTCTTACTTCGGTAGCTTGAAAATAAATGTCATCGTTTTCACTGGTACCACGGGTGACAGGATTCGTTGGATGCAAGGCTCTTTTGCGAAACGCATCAAGGGCTTTTTTATCGACAAGTCTTTTTACTTTATCCATATCGATCACTTCTACTTTTTGTAGTTCATGGCTTGTTCTGAAACCGTCAAAGAAATTGACAAAAGGAACTCGTCCTTTGATCGCGGAAAGATGAGCGATGGCGGTTAAGTCCATTACTTCTTGGGGAGAGCTTTCACAAAGCATCGCAAAGCCAGTACTACGCACGGCATAAATATCTTGATGATCTCCAAAAATCGATAAAGCATGGGTCGCTAAACTTCTAGCTGCCACATGAATGACTCCAGGCAATAATTCTCCGGCAATTTTATACATATTCGGAATCATTAACAAAAGTCCTTGACTAGCCGTAAAGGTAGTCGTTAAACAACCGGCTTGAAGGGAGCCATGAACCATACCAGCTGCCCCGGCTTCACTTTCCATTTCTACTACTTTGACCGGTTGACGGAAGAAATTTTCTCGTCCTTCATTGGCCCATTTATCGGCAAGTTCGGCCATAGGAGAAGCGGGCGTAATTGGATAAATTCCTGCTACTTCAGTAAAGTTATAAGCTACATAACTACAAGCTTCATTTCCATCCATTATTTTTTTCATCATATCACTCTTTTCTATTCTGTTTTCATTATATAATAAAGAAGATTTTTTTGCTATCTTTTTTCCTTTTTACATGTCTAATACCGATTCTAAAAAGCTTACACCAGTGGTACTTTGAATCGGATATCTTGGAATTAAATATGGATTGGTAGCGGTCGTAACATTTCGACTTTCACCAATAAATCCCGTTGTAAATCCTGCTTTTTGTACTTGTTCTATGGCATAGTCATTATATTCATAGAATGGATAGCAGAAAGCAGTTGTATTGTTTAAGATTTCTCTACTTTGTTTTAGATCGGCTTGTATTTGCTCTTCCCCAAGACAGCGGATCTCACTTCCCTGTCCACCCGGACATACGCCTACGGTGTGCAGATTATGGGTATGACTCGCCAGTTCTAAATAAGGAGAAGAAAAGGTTTCTTTGGGATACCAAGCGGTAACTAAAAACAAGGTGGCATGTAGACTATATTCTTCTAACAAAGGAATAAAGTTTTCGGCTCTTGCGCCATCATCGATGGTAATTAAAACCGATTTTTTCGGAAGTTGAATCTCTCCTTTGATAAATTTTTCTAATTCGGTGGTCGTAAGGGTAAAAGCTCCAATATCTCTTAAGTAAGAAAAATGACTTCTGATTTGTTCTTCACTATGACAGATAGATTCTTGACAAGAGGTATCTCCCGAAAGATAAATAAAATGATAATTTAAAACAGGGATACTCGTCGCAATGTTCGGTTCTTCCGGAAGCTCTATCGTTTCCTCGACTTGATCTTTTTTTACGCCTAATAATTGATCAAACAAGGAAATGAAAAAGTATTCTTCTGTTTGTTCGATTACTTCTGCTTCGATCGATTCTTTTAAGGTCAAGATTTCGGTACCATTTTGAGCATAAAAGCTGGTATTTCCTTGGGTTTTGATTTTCAAGGGAAAAGGGACATAATTTTGATAGCGCTTTTCGGCACTGCTCTCTTCTTTGGTCACACTATCATAAGAAATATAGTATGGGGTATCTTTTAGTTGGAAATAGGTTGTATCTTTGGTTAACGTTTCTATCGGTTCTAAAAGGAAAGTCATTCCCTCTTTTACTTTTCCTACTTCTTGATATTGTTCTTCTTCCAAGCGATAAAGAGACGTTTCTTTGGTTGTTTTTATTTGTTTGGCATAATTATTTTTAATTTGTTCATATCTTGCTTGTTCTTCCTGTTCTTTTTTAAGAAGGGCTTGTTTTTCTTTTTGCTGTTGATTTTGATAAGAAAAAAAGATTCCACTGCCAATTAGGAATATGCCTAATAATATAAAGATGATGAGCCTTTTCCGTTTCATAGATAGATAAGCTCCTTTCTACTTTGCTATTTTTATTATATAAGTTTTTTGAGAGGAGAACAACTCTTTCTTTTAATAGTTTTTTCTCTTTTTTCATATTCTTTACTAGGTGATACTTATGGATCATTATATTACTTCTCTAATGACAAATTTTGGCTATTTTGGGATGTTTCTTGGGATGGTTTTAGAAGCCGTTATTATTGTCATTCCGAGTGAACTTATTTTAGCGACAGGAGGCATATTAGCAGGACAAGGATTCTTTCAATTTTGGCCTACTTTTTTTATAGGGTTAACCGGAAGTGTTTTTTGTGCGATTGTCATTTATGCGTTTGGCTATTTTGGAGGGAGACCTTTTGTCAGAACTTATGGAAAATTTTTCTTTATGAAAGAAGAAGATATTGAAAAGTGTGATCGATGGTTTGAAAAATATGGGGCGATCGCTGCTTTTCTAGGAAGAAACTTTCCCATCATTCGAACACTTATTTCCCTCCCCATGGGGATTAGTAAAGTGCCTTTTCTCCCTTTTGTTCTTTATACTACCTTAGGTTCCATTCCATGGACTTTTGCTTTTGTTTATGTGGGTTATGCTTTAGGAAACAATTGGGTTATTTTGGATCAATTTGTGCAAAAATTAAAGATTCCGATTATTATTTTATTATGTTTTTTGATTGGAAAATTTATTTATCAAAAAGTGAAAAAAAAGAAGTAACATTAAGGCAATGTTACTATAAAGGGATTCACTGCTGATCCATCACCGCTCGTGATTTGGATATTGGAAGATAGGTTAATGACAGGACGGATACCGTAAGTAGTTTTCACACTACTAGTGCCTAATGCACCTCCAGAAACTACATACCAGCCGAGCGTAATCATGAATTGTGAATAAAAAGCATCTGGTGATAATGTCCAATAGGACTGTCCAGTATAAAGATAATAACTCGTATTGGCAACGTCATAGACTCCACCAGCCATTGAAACTTCATCCGCTGTAATTAAACTTATAGGATAATTTAGCTTTCCATTACCATTTGGACTATTCACCGTAAATTTATCTGATGCTTGATTACAACTCAAGTTTGGGGTCTTCGTATTTGCTAACCTTCGAATTGGGTAAAAATGACTTGTTGGAGATAATAAATAGCCTGAGCCCCTTGAAAGACTTCGATCATTACAAAATATCTCATCGCTTAAATAACTGGAGTAACTTCTCCCTTCACTATCCACTCGATTTAAAAGGTTCTCTTCATACCAAGCATCTATCTTTCTCTTAATCGTTGAATCTGTTGTATTTTGTAAAGTTCCTTCATAACTATTTGAACTATAAGAGATTGGTTTTACACTCATTCTTTCATCCTCGACATATCCTTCGATTTGAAGCATTACATTACATGTACCATTAGAAGTAGTA
>CALVJC010000108.1 GCA_944331945.1 uncultured Bacilli bacterium | reverse complement strand
ATAGAGCGATCGCCTCCTAAGCGATAGGCCGGCAGTTCGAATCTGCCCGGGAACACCACTTTAAATATTAGTTCGAACGATTCGAACTTTCAACATAAGATCAATCAAAAATGATTGATTTTTTTTGAAGATCATTGATAAAAGGAAGAATAAGAGTAATGAACTTATAAAAAGAAGGGAATAAACAAATATGAAAAAGAGAGTATTCATAGTGGCACTTCTATTGATTGCTGGTTTTAACATTCTTCCTTTTGGAATGACGAACAACAAAATAATCATAGCAAGGAAAGAATATCAAGCGGAAAATAGCACTAATCTTGTCTTGAATAAGATCCTAAGTGACAATGAGCTAAAAGAAGAAATTCCGAATATGTTTTATTATGCCAGTAACGGGAATTATATGGATAGAAATACTAGCTCTTTATCAAACGATCCCAATTATAACCAATGGATTATATAGCAACATAGATGAGGATGGTACGACCTATTATTATCGAGGAGATATTGATAATAATAATTTGGTGTTTGGGGCTTATGATGAAGACTATTATGTGTATAGAAGTGAAATGACTATTTTCAAACAAAAGAAAGTTGTGTAGAAGCAGGAAATTCGGAAGATTCTTGTAGAGAATATAAAATAGCATCGGCTGGAGATGAAATGTACTGGAAGATAATAAGGGTGAATGGCGATGGAAGTTTAAGGTTAATTTACAATGGTTCGGGTCTAGATTCTCTCATTCGTCCTGTGTCACTTAGTGAAAATGATATCGTAAGAGCCATAGGTTCCGCTCCATATAATTTGGAACATAACGATCCGAAATATACTGGATATACCTATGATAATGGAACGGATAGTTTTATTAAGAAAGAAGTAGATACATGGTATAATAATACCTTAGGAAAGAATAGTGCTTATGATAGCAAAGTCATATTAGGAAGATTTTGTAGTGATAGTAGTGGCTATAATTATGATGGGGCTGGTTCCTTTTCAAGTTCTGAACGATTCGAATCATCCACCCCAACTCCTATTTTTACTTGCCCTTCTACGGATGAGAGTTATGGAGGAAGTTATCGCTTGAAAGCGGGTTTAATTACTGCTGATGAACTTGTTTTTGCTGGAGAATCTGCTGGTATAGAGGGAGATAGCTATCTTAATACCGGAAGCAATGGAATTTTTTATAGTACGATGACTCCATATTATTTTAATGCCGATCATACAGGTGACTTTGCTGTTATAGAAATGTATCAAAATATTTTAAATGTTAATCACACCTACTGGAGTAGTGGTATTGTTCCTGTCATTAATATCTCTACAGAAAACATGACTTTAACGGGAGATGGAACCATAGATAACCCTTATGTTTTAGAAGAAGTTGCTCAAAATAACTACCAAGGAGTTGTGACCATCGAAGAGGGAAGTAGCATTGAAGCGAATGAGGCTTTTGCAGAGGATATTAACTTACCAAATGATATTTCTTGGACTATCGATGATTCTTCTATCGCCAGCATAGAAAATAATATTATCACTGGCTTAAAAGAAGGCACAACTACTGCTTTAGGAGTAGGAAGTGATGGAACAACTTATGAAATAGAAATCATTGTCATCAAGAATCCAGCTACCAGTAATATCCTTTATATCGGTTTTGGGGTCTTATTTCTATTAATATTGGGAACGATTTTATATATAGTATATCGAAAGAAAAAAGAAAAAAGCTTATAAAAAGAGAACTAGGAAGATAAAAACATCCTAGTTTCTTTGTTCTTGACATCTTATTTTTCGCCCATTATTTACTTCCAATTTTATCCATGCTATACTTAGAATGAAAAACGGTGTAGTAAAAGAGGTAGAAACTATGATTGAAATTGTAACGCAAGAAGAAGCCGATGCTATTACCCATAGTGGCACCATGCATGCTGATGAAGTTTTCGCAACGGCCTTCCTCGATCTTTATTATGGTCATTTAAAAGTCGCAAGAGTCACTGAGCTTCAATCAAATAGAAAAAAAGAAGCCCTTGTCTATGATATTGGACGAGGAAAATATGACCATCATCAAGATAATGCCAAAGTAAGAGACAATGGGATCAAATATTGTTCTTTTGGTCTTTTATGGCAAGATTTTGGAAAAGACTTTTTAAAAGCAAAAAAAATAAAAGAAGTAGAAGAAATGTTTTCGGCCGTTGATAAAGACTTTATTGAAATGATAGATGCCATTGATAATGGTATTTTTCCTAGTATCGAAGCTTCTTATAAAGTAAAAACAACTTCCGACTTGATCAAAATGTTTAATCCGAGTTTTCATACCAAAGAAGAAGAAAATCAACAATTTCTTCAAGCCGTATCTTTTGCTCAGATCCTCTTCGAACGAGAACTAAGCTATATGCTTGGAAAAGTAAAAGCCAAAAATCTTGTTTTAAAAGAATTAGAAAACCAAACAGGACCAATTCTCTATTTAAAAGAATATATGCCCTATGAAGAAACTCTTTTGACAAGTCCTTTAGGAAAAGATATTTTACTGGTCATTTTTCCTTCCAATCGAGGTGGGTATAGTGTTCAAGCGGTTCCTATCAGTGAAACAAATCGGGAAAATCGTCTTTTATTACCCATGGAGTGGGCTGGTTTAGAAAAAGAAGAACTTCAACAGAAAAGTGGGATAAAAACACTTCGTTTTTGCCATAAAAATCGTTTTATTGCCTGTTGCGACACCAAAGAAGATGCTTTTGAAATTGCTAAGAAAACCCTTTTGGAAAAGTCACACATGAAATAAAAAGAATCGGATAAAATAAGAACAGGAGGAAAAGATGAAACCGGATAACAAAAAATTCAAAAAAACAATGATGATCATCACCATCATTGTAACTATACTCCTTGTAGCTTTCATTATCTACAGCTTAAAAATCGGTATTTTAGATTCAAAAGAAGTTTTAATTGAAAGAATTAAAGAATATGGTCTTTTAGGTCCTATCTTCTTTTTGCTATTACAAGCCGTACAAGTAGTCTTCCCTGTGATTCCCGGAGGAGCTTCTTGTCTAGCGGGTGTTTTAGCTTTTGGACCAGTATGGGGCTTTATTTATAACTATGTTGGTTTAACCATTGGTAGCATTATTGCCTTTTTCCTAGCGCGTAAATTTGGCTTGCCACTATTACGAAAATTATTTGCAGATACCGTGGTGGATAAATATTTAGGATACATTCAAACCAAAAAATTTGAATGGATCTTCTTTCTAGGAATATTAATTCCTGGCGCGCCTGATGATATCTTATGCTATATTGCGGGAATCAGTAAAATGACATTACAAAGATTTATTATTTATGTTTTAATTGGAAAACCATTAACCTTGGTATTCTACAGTTTATTTATGAAATATATTTTATAAAAGATAGTAGGTGGTAGTCGTATGGGTAGAAAACCAAAACAAACAATTCTTTATTTTAATAAAGAAATTCCAAAACATATTGTTTATTATTCAATCTTAAAAAGTGAAATTGGGGATATTTTAATCACCGCCAATTCCACGGATCTTTTATCGGTCCAATTCTTAAGAGAGGGGCATTCTTATAAAACCGATCCTGATCATGAAAATGCGATAACAAAGCAAGCGAAACAAGAATTAAAAGAATATTTTGCCGGTCAAAGAAAAGAATTCTCAGAATATAACATGCAACTTCTAAGTTTCCCCGGCGAAGTGATGCGTGCGATCAAAACGATTCCTTATGGTACTACCATCACTTATATAGAACTAGCCAAATTAGTAGGCACTTACCCTTTGATTAAAATGACTGCCGATGCCTTAGAACAAAATGATTATCTCATTATGATTCCTTCTCATCGTATTATTGGAAGTGATAAAAAATTGCATCGCTATCAAGCAGGAATAAAAAGAAAACGCTACTTATTAGAATTAGAAAAGAAATATATGGAGCAGGAAGAAAAGAAAGTGTAAAATAGAAAAGAGGAATGAACTCTTTCATTGAAGAAAAAAAGAATTTGTGATAAACTGAAAATAGGTGAAGACGATGGATATTATAGTTTCGTTAGAAAGTTTAGAAAAAGTATTTTGGTATGTAATCATTCCTTTGATTATAGTTTTAGTTTTCTTTTATCTGTTCATATTTATCTATGATCGAAAAGAAAAAAAGACAAATAGTGAGCACAACTATGTCATTAATTACTTTGGTAATATTATCAGTATTATCTTTGGAGCAGCTTTTCTAGGTGTTACCATAGGCTTTAGTGGAGCCTTTATTAAGACGCTACAAGATTATGGAATGATGAATGAAAATCAATTCCTATATTATTTTGTCATGATCTTCCCAGTATTTCCACTCATTTTCTTACTATATTTTATAAGGAAATTTATGAAAAATATTAAAGCTAAGGAAAAATTAGATAGAAAGGAACAAGAATTATGAAAAAAGAAAAAAAGGGAACAACGATTTTT
>CALVJC010000107.1 GCA_944331945.1 uncultured Bacilli bacterium | reverse complement strand
CATTAGTAAGAATTCTTTTAACCACTTATAATGGTTTTCTACGAAATCATGTACATCTTCCCAGTCATTCGCATTAAACAAGACCGCTAAAATAGTACACACGATAATATCCCATATTTTAAATTTTGTTTTTTTCTTTATTCTACTATCTTTTAATGTTTTTAGATTCTCTTTTAATCTTTTTATTGCTGCTTTATCTACATCTTCTATTTTTGTAATACCTAATTGTTTTTTTATATAATTAAGTTCTCTTATATCTAACTCGAATCTTTTTTTACTTGGTTTAGCCATTTTTCATCCCTCTTTATATATAAGAGTACCATAAGTTAATTCAAAATCAAATTTTTAGTAAAATAATAGCAGGAAAGCTTTTCGGTATAAGACTTTCTCTGCTGTTCATAATTTTCTTCATGTTTTTATCCTGCTTTTTTATTTTCCTCTATTGAATCTTCAAAAAAATTATGTTAGACTGTAAATAATAAGGGTAGAGGTTTCTAAGGAAGTAAACTTAGAGGTTTTTAGCTTTTTAAGGAGGATTTGATGGTGCGAAAATTGCGAAGGGTGTTGACCATATTCTTATGTGTTTTTTGTTTCGGAGTGATGAGGGTAGAGGCGGCACCAATTGATTTAACAAGAGAGTCATCTTTAACTTGTCAGTATCAATATGATAATATCTTATTAAGAAATACTGGCATTTCTATTTATTCTGTCGCTACGGTAGATGAAGATGGAAATTATACCTTAAAAGATGAACTGAAAAATAGTGGGGTTTCTCTTGAGATAGACAATGCTTCTCTTTGGCAGGAAGCTAGCGAAGAGCTTTATCATTATATTGAGAAAAATGGAATTTCTTATTTGAATAAGTTAATGACGGATCAAGAGGGGAAAGTTACTTTTTCGGATTTAACTCCGGGACTTTATTTGATTGTTACGGATGGAAAAGAATTGGGTGATTATATTTATTCTTCTAGTCCATCTTTGGTTTCGATTCCATTGCTTGATGATATGAGTAATGAGTATATTTATGATGTATCCGTTAATATTAAAACTGAAGTGTCGGAAAAGCCAGATGATGTTACTCCACCGAATACTATGGATTATTATTTTATTGATGCTCTTTTCTTTCTTATCTTTTTAATTGTTTCCATCGTTTTGATTTCTTATATATTAAAAATGAAAGAGAAGGGAAAGGAGAAATAAGAAATGAAAAAAAGTAGATTTTTAGTTTTTTTGGGTATTATCGTTTGTCTTTTGTTTGGAACTATGAATGTAAAGGCAGCGGTAACGATTACTACGGATCCTTCTAGAAGAGGAACGACAGATACAAATAGTTATTATATAACGAACCAATCTACTCTTACGATTAACGGAGTGGTACCGGGGGATCAATTAAGTGCTTATAAAGTGCTTGATGCTTATTATAATCAAACAAGTAATGCTATTACTTATGAATTTACAGAAGACTTTCAAAACTTTTTAGCTTCTTCATCGACGTATCGTGATTTAACAGTTGATGAGTATTATCAATTAACGAGTGGTAATATTACTAGTGGTTCTACACAGACAGAGAGTACGCTTGATACTTTAGTTTCTGCTTATGCTACTTATATTAAAAATAATAGTGTTAGTGGTACGGCAATGTCGATGAATGGAACGGTAGCAACCTTAACTGCTGATGCCGGAGTTTATCTTGTTTTACCAACTCAAACAATGAGAGTCTATGCCGTTATGGTAGGAAATTTAGATTTTGTAGCGAGTGGTTCTGATTGGAATTTAAATACGGCTACTATTGTGGCGAAAGTGAGCGAAGTTGGAATTAATAAAACTTTGGAAGGTGGAGAGCAAGAAGGTTCTTTTGGAATTGGGGAGAATATTACGTTTGTGATTCAAGCTACTGTTCCAAAGTTTCCAACGAATGCTATTAATCGTGTTTATACCATTCATGATACGCTTTCTGCGGGACTTACGTTTGGTAGTGTTAATGATGTTACGATTCGTGATGGTAGTACTCCTTTAACGATTAGTGGTAATAATATTACGGATTCTAGTAGTCATGTGATTGGAACGATTGCGATGGAAGGGCAACAGTTAACTATTAACTTTACGGGAATTCAATATATTGCTTCTAATAATATTACGATTACTTATCAAGCAGAATTGAACGACAGTGCGGTATTAGGAAGTGCAGGAAATTCGAATAGTGCTACTTTAACTTATTCTAATGATCCTTATGGTGATGGGACTTCTACGACTACACCTTCTGAGGTCTTCGTATATACTTATGGTTTAGAAATTTTTAAATATTATAATTCTGGAGATTCTCGAGTAGGATTATCGAATGCTGTTTTCGAGGTTTTCTCAGATGCTGGGTTAAAAAATAAAGTTGGTAGCATTAAGACAGAAACGGATGGTTATGACAGAATTTCAGGATTAAAGGCTGGTACTTATTATATTAAAGAAGTAACAGCTCCAACCGGATATGCTTTATTAAGTGGAACGCTTGAAGTAGAAATTACCAATGATAATTCAGATACTGGTACATTAGCAGGATATCATTTGGAATCCATTCCAAATACTAAGATTGGTTCTTTACCATCGACGGGTGGCATTGGGGCAATTTTATATTTAACGCTTGGTATTGGTTTGATGGTAGGAGCGGTTGTATTTATTGTTATTTATCGCAAGAAAAAGTTAGGAAAACAAAATAGTTAGTTTTTGCTTATGAAAAAGAAAATGATAATAGCCATATTTATAGTAATTTTCTCTTGTGGTCTTGCTATTATGCTTTATCCTGTGATTACTAGTTTTGTGAGTGAAAAGACGCAAATAAGGGCGATTGAAGAGTATAATAGTGAAATAGAGCAAAGTGATATAGAAAAAGAATCTTTGCTTAGGAGGGCAGTAGAATACAATAAGACGATTACAGGAACAGACTTGGCGGATGCTTTTACGACAACGAGCCATAGTGTTTCTTCAAATTACTATAATATGTTAAAGCTTGGGAAGCTAGATATTATGGGATACATTTCCATTCCTAAAATCGATCTTCAGCTTCCTATTTATCATGGTACAAGTGCTAGTACTTTGCAAAAAGGGGTAGGACATTTAGAGAGTAGTTCTCTTCCTGTGGGAGGGGAAGATACCCATGCTGTCTTGACGGCTCATCGAGGCCTTCCTTCTGCAAAATTATTTACGGATCTCGATCAATTAACGGAGGGTGATGTTTTTTATCTTACGATTTTAGGAGAAACCCTTGCTTATCAGGTAGATCAAATTAAAGTTGTAGAACCTACAAATGTAGAAGATTTAAAAATTGTGTCGGGGGAAGATTATGTGACTTTAGCGACTTGTACGCCTTATGCGATAAATACCCATCGATTGTTGGTAAGAGGAAGACGAATTGATTATCAAAGTGAGATGAAAGAAGAAACAGAAATTACCGAATCCTCTTCTTTATGGCCTTTATATCTTATCTTTAGTGTTGTTCTGTTGGTGATTTTTATTCTTATTCTTTTGTTCCTTCATTTGAAAAAGAAGAAAGAGAAAGAAAAAGAAAATATTATTCAAAGAGATGAAGAAGGAGTAGAAATTTTGTAAGAGGGGATAAAATGAAAAAGAAAAAATTATGGATCGCAATTCTTTTATTAATTCCTTGTCTTGGACTTACTTCCTTCTTTTTTTATCAAATGATTTTGTGGCATCTTGATAGTAATAAGACAAAGAATGAAGTAAAAGAAATTTTAGAAGTGACAACGAGGGAAGAGAAGGAAGGAAATGAGATCGTTTATCTTGATGATAGTTCTAATTATCTAGATGTGCCTTTTTTAAATGTTGACTTTTCTTCGCTTTATGAGAAAAATGAGGAGGTTGTTGGGTGGATTCAGATTCCCAATACCAATATCGATTATCCTTTTGTACAACATAGTGATAATTCCTTTTATTTGAATCATTCTTTTGATAAGAGTTATAATCAAGCGGGGTGGATCTTTTTAGATTATCGTAATTATACGGATTTTGTGGATCAGAATACGATTCTTTATGCTCATGGGAGGTTGGATAAAACTATGTTTGGTAGTTTACGGGATACGCTTAAGGCATCGTGGTACGAAGATCCAACGAATTATATAGTGAAAATTTCAACTCCAACTTATAATTATATTTATGAAATTTTTAGTTTGTATCATATTAAGACAACGACAGATTATTTGAAAACCAGAATTGTTTCGGTGGAGGATTATCAAGCTTTTCTTACTTTGATTCAAGGACGTAGTATGGTTTCTTTTGATACTGTAGTTACGCCACAGAATAAAATCTTAACACTATCAACTTGTTATAATGATCAAGAAAAGATGGTTTTACATGCTAAATTGGTGAAGCAGGAGAAAAGAATAGAAGAATAGAAGAAAGTTAGAAAAAGTTTGCATTCTTTGTGACTTTTAAGTTAAAATGTCCGCTTTTTTCAAATGGTTTACAAGTTAAAATGTCCTATTTGAAAACTGTATTAAAAAATTTGATTTTTAAGTTAAAATGTCCTAAAATACACTTTCCAGAAAGGGGGTGTATTTTAAATGGCAAAATTATCCAATAAGGAATTATATAGTGAAATTATTAAAAAAGTTGTTTCTAAAGAATTAACGCAAAAAGAGGCCGCCTTACAGTTAGGTATATCAGATAGACAAGTTCGGAGACTTATTGTTAAATACAAAAATATTGGTGAAGAGGCCTTTGTTCATAAGAGCGCTGGTAAACCGAGCCATAACAAAAAAATCCCAGATGATATATCAACTGAGATTGTGGATGATTATTTAACCGACTTTTCTGACTTTGGTTTTACTCATTTCTACGAAGAGCAAGGTTATAAATATGGCATCTCCTTTTCTGCTATGGTTACCATATTTACAAATGAAGAGATCATTTCTCCCTATGCCCAACATAGAACAGTTAAATTATATAATGAAAATATGAAAAATGCAATTAGAGATAACACTATAACGAAAGAAAAAAAAGACTTATTTGAGCAAAGAAAGCAAGAAGAGTTTGAAAAACATATTAGAAAATCTACCTTACATTATTCCTTTGGTCAAGAAGTTCAAATGGATGCAGCCTTTTGGATTTGGTTCGGTGATATAGAAACGGCATTACATTTGGCAGTAGATAAGGCAACAAAAAAAGTTTTATCTGGTTGGTTTGATTATGAAGAAACAACAAAAGCTTACTTAATTGTATTAAAAATCATGGTTGTAAATTTTGGAATTCCTGAAAGGGTCAAAACAGATAAAAGAAACTCATTTTCTATTAATAATGCCAAAAGTCACAAGTCAAAGCTTAATGTGACTCAATTTGGAAGAGTATGTGAAGATTTAGAAATTGATTTGTCTTGTAGTAGTAACCCATTATTTAAACCAAATGCAGAAAGAGAAAATGGTACATTTAAAAGACGGTTGAAAGCAGAATTAAGACATGAAGGCATAACTACAATAGAAGAGGCAAATAAATATTTAAATGAAGTTTTTATTCCAAAAATAAACAAAAGATTTTCTTATGATATTGATCCTAAAAAAAATTCAATGAGAGAAAATACTTATACTGATAGTCAATTAAACTTTATTATTTCTATTAGAGATGAAAGAACCATAGATAATGCTTCTTCTATCAAATATCTTAATAACTATTATTTACCTGTTAATCAAGAAACTGGTGAAATAATATCTTTTAAAAGTGGAACGAAATGTACTGTAGTAAATACTTACGATGATAAATTACTAGGGATTATCAATGAAGAAATTTATTCTTTACTTTTAGTAGAACAACCAAACAATAAAACTAAAGCATCCAAAAATGGATTTAAACCTAGCATAGATAATCCTTGGAGAAAATTCAAAATGAAATAAAAGGTTTATCGCTTTAGGACTCCGAAAAAAGGGAACAAAAAAAGAAACCAATATATTTACGGTGTTTCCTTTTTCGTATGTCATTACCTAAGTGCTCTGGTCACTCCTCAGTGTTGCCATATCCCCTTAAGTAACTAATTTATCATACTCTTTTTTCTTAAAATTTCAAGAGGACATTTTAACTTAAAAACTGTTTTTTATTTTTAATCAAGTATTTTGATTAGGACATTTTAACTTAAAAATCAAAACCTAAAAACAGGACATTTTAACTTGTAAATCACA
>CALVJC010000106.1 GCA_944331945.1 uncultured Bacilli bacterium | reverse complement strand
CAAAATATTATTTTGTAGACATTGGAATCAGAAATAGTTTGATTAATTTTAGGCAATTAGAAAAGACTCATATCATGGAAAACATAATATACACAGAACTTAGAAGAAGAGGTTTTAATGTTGATATCGGTGTTGTAGAAAAAAGAGCCAATCTCGAAGAGGGAAAAAAAGATTACAAACAATTGGAAGTGAATTTTGTAGTCAATAAAGGAAGCGATAAATATTATATTCAATCAGCTTATAGTATAGAAGATAATAATAAAAAAGAACAAGAATTACAATCACTTTTAAATATAGGAGATAATTTTAAAAAAATCGTTATACTATATGACCATTTCATCAAATGGCAAGATGACAACGGAATAATATATATGAGTATATATGACTTTTTATTAAACGAAAATAGTTTAAAAGATGCTTAAACAGAAAAAATAGGAGGAGCCAAAAAAATGAGCAAAAAAAGAGAAATCGCTTTTGGAACAATCGGAGCTCTTATCGGTGCCAACTTGATTATTGTTCCCTTAGCAATATCTGGTCACATTACCGGAAAATACCCATTCTCTATTGATAAGGAAACAGTCTATAGTGCAAAAACACAAAAATTTAGCATTTCTTCTCTTAAAGTTGGAGAAAATGAAGTAGTAATAGAAGAACCCGTTCCTACCATAGTAAAAGAAAATAATATAAATAGCACGGAAAAAATTTCTTTAACCATAACAGAGCCCTATGAAAGAAAGTCTTCTACCAACCAAAAATTAGAAAGTACTATTTCCAAATATAAACAATTTTATCAAGGAAAAGATTCTCTTTCTGAAGAAGATATTGATGAAATCGTTACTCTATTTGAAAAAGGAGATTTAATTGATTTAACCAAAGATAGTACTTGGCAACAAACCTTAACGGATTCTACTGATTTTATTGAAAAGGACGAATCCAATACAACCAAAGCAGAATTAGAAATTACTCAAATTGATTTTGGGCATCCTTATCTTATCAATGAAACAGAGCAAGAAAATAGAGAAGATACTATGGTTTGCCTAGCCATTCCACCTCTTGCGACAATTGGATTTTTTGTTGGTGTTATCGCAACTCCAGAAAAAGACAATAAACAAGGACAAAAAAAGAAAATAAAAAAATAGCACGTGAATCAAAATCATGTGTTATTTTCATTTACCATTAAAGAAACATTTTGTAATACTTTTTTACTTTTTAAATAAATTCCCGTATAACGATCATAATAATCTTCCAAGAACCGATTAATTTCTTGATTCACATCAGAATGAACAGAAATTTTACTTATTTTTTCAATATCAACATAATAATACATCCGTAAAAGTTGAATTGCTTTTTCACTATAATAGCCATCTTGTTGATAACAAGACGAACACACAAGTCCTCCAGCCGTAGGACTCACACTAACAATATGATCTGTTCTACCACAAACAGCACAGCAATCAAGATTAGGACTAACCCCCAAGAAAGAAAGAAATTTTAATTCTAAACTGTTTGTAATAACCACCGGATCCATTCCTTCTTCGATCTTGTTCAAAGCCGCTACACTAAGCTCCAAAAGAGCCCTTTCTTCACATTGCCCCGCTACCTGCTTCACAAAATCCAAAATAAAAGAAGCATAAACAACATTCTTTAAATTCATAAGCGTTTTGGAATAACTTTGAATCACATCAATACTAATTAATGTAGATAACCCTTTTTCTTTATAATAAAAGTGAAACGTCCCATAAAGTAATTTCCGAGATGCCCCTCTTAATTTACTCTTTAAATTACGACATCCCTTCGATAAAATTCCAATACAACCATATTCTTTTGTTAAAACATTTAAAATTTTACTAGAATCACTGTAATTCATCTCCGACAACACGAGGCCCTTCACGTCCACTATCTTCATCTTGATCACTTTCTTCCATCTTTTTTGCTAGTAAATAATATTTGATATCTCCTGTTTTTTCAAACAATTTCCAAATGATTTCTTTCATTTTTTATCACCTACTCTTATCATGATAAAAAAAGAAAAAATTTATTCATCTTCAAAACCTAATTCTTTTAAAAGTTTTTCTTGATCTCTCCATTTTTCCATCACTTTTACATGTAATTCCAAAAATACTTTTTTTCCTAAAAAATCTTCCATATCTCTTCGCGCCATCGTTCCAATTTTTTTCATCATAGCTCCTTGTTTCCCAATGAGTATTTTTTTTAAATTTTCTCGATCAACGACCAATAACACTTGAATATGAACAAGATTCTCTTCTTCTTCATAGTTTTCTACATAACAAGTAATCGCATGCGGAACTTCTTCTCTCGTAAGCATCATTGCTTTTTCTCTAACAAATTCAGCCATCAAAAAACGCGTAGATACATTGGTTAAATCAGAAGCAGAAAAAATAGCTTCTTGTACTGGCAAATATTTTTTAATGGTAGAAATCAAATCATCAACCGCTTGCCTCTTCAAAGCTGAAATCGGAATAATTTCATCAAAAGAGCGTACTTCTTTTACTTGATCAATCATTTTGATTAATTGTTCTTTCTTCATTTTATCAATTTTATTAATGAGAAGAAAAAGATGTGCCTCCGGATTTTCTTCTATTTTTTTAAGAACAAATTGATCTCCTTTGCCAAATCCTTTTTCACCATCAATTAAAAATAAAATAATGTCAGCACTATCAATGTTTTGATAAGCTTTACGATTTAAAAGGTTTCCTAATTTATGGGTTGGCTTATGAATTCCTGGCGTATCAATAAAAATAATCTGTGCTTCCTTATCTTGATAAATTCCTTCGATAATATTTCGCGTCGTTCCTGCCTTATCCGTAGTAATTGCCAATTTCATATTCATCACCGTATTTAAAAGGGTACTTTTTCCTACATTCGGCCGCCCCATAATCGCGACTGTTCCACATTTCATCATGCTCACCTTCTTCCAAATCCTTCACTATATTCTATAGCCACAAAAGTCTTTTTTTCAAATATTTTCAATCAAAATAATAATTTTAGGAATAAAAATAATGCAAATCATCACAAGCGACATCAACAAAAAGATAAACTCCGCTGCCGAGGCCGTATCTTTAGCAGCTTTTGCTAAAGGATGAATTTCTTGCGTAGCCAAATCAACAACATTTTCAATCGCCGTATTAAATAATTCCGCCCCAAAACAACAACCTATCATCAAAACAATAAAAAGCCATTCCAAACCGGAAACTTGGAAAAGAAATCCTGCTAAAATGAGTAATAATCCAAGCACAATTAAAATCTTCAAACTTGATTCCTTCTGTACTGCTAAAAAAAGTCCTTCCAACGAATTTTGTAATGACTTTCCTAAATTCTTGGTATAGACAGATTTTTTATCGGGTGATTCCATATTGCTCTAGTACCTCCTCTTGTTTCTTTAACATAACTTTTTCCTCTTCCTTTGTCATATGATCATATCCCAACAAATGATAAAAACCATGTACCGCTAAAAAACATAACTCTCGATCAAGACCATGATGATACTCTTCCGCTTGTCTTTTGGCAGTATCAAGACTAATATAAATATCCCCTAAAACCCGTTTCCCTTTCGGTAAAACACAAGCAGTATCATCTTCCAAGGCAAAAGTAATAACATCCGTAGGCCGATCGATATTTCGATAATTTTTATTTAAAGTATGAATATAATCATCATCCACAATAATTAAATTAAAACTAGTATTTTTCAACTGTTCCATTTTCATCGCTCGCTTCAAAACTTTAGAAACAAGAGGAAGATGAGAAACCTCTTCATCGACCTCTTTAAAAATTCCAATTTGATTCACACATATCACCTAAGGGCATTATATCATAGAATACCCAATCAAAGAAGAATTATTAATCCTAAAAGTAAAAAAATAGAAAGAGTATTCAAAAACCACTCAGATAAAAACACTTTAGGACACATTTGTCCTATTTTTACTACGAGTCGATAACAATAATGACCTAAAACTCCCCCGACAACATTTAACATAATATCATCAATATCAAAAACTCTTCCGATCATTAACTGTGTCGATTCCACCGCGATAGAAACAATCAAAGTCAAAATCAAAATAGGAAACATCTTTTTTTCTTTTAAATAGTGGCTAATAAAGAACCCATAAGGTAAAAATAATAGAATATTTCCTAATACGTTTTTAAAAAACAACCGACTTCCAAAAGGATGCCGAAATATCTCTTGAAAAGGAATCAAATTATTTCCTGCCCCATAACCGTTATCTTGAAAGGTAACAACTTGGAATAAACATAAAATATAGATAATAAAGATAAGAGCAAAAATTTCTTTATGAAAACAAAATGTTTTTTTATTTTTTACAATATCAAAAATTCGCAGCGATGCAATAACCACCACAGAAATGAACACCATAGGTAAGCTAAAAGCAAAAACATTTCCAATTGTCTCTCCTAAACTTTCCATAAGCCACCTTAACTTTCTTCTTCCTCCTGATTGGGAATGGATTGTAAATCAATATCTTGATATGCGGTAATATCTTCTTTTACTTTAAAAAACAATTCTAATTCTATTCTACCAAGATTTGTACTTTTTTTCAAAACTTTTCGCTCAAGAATTTCGATATCTTCTCCTAATTGTTCTTGTAACTTAGACAAAGCAAGTGGTTCTACTTTCTCTAAAAGATCCCCTTCATCATAGCGAGTCTCTTCAACTTCCACTTCTTCTTTTTTCGTATAAGTAATCTTGAAAGGCAAAAGAGGATGTTTCCACAATACTTTTTCCGTATTTTTAGAAGTAGCATAAGGAGAAAAATCAAAGAAAGAATAATCTTTATTTAAAAAATGAAGCTCCAAAACTTGTTTTTGTTCCCCCGTTTTGCTCTCTTCTCGATATTTTAAAGGCAAAGACATTTTAACATCATACCACACTTCCGCATAAACTTTACCGGTCGCCGGTACCAAAGCTTTTACTTCCTCTTTATTTTTGATAATCCCTGTAATGAGTTCTTGTCCTTTTTCCACATATTGATTTCGTTGCACTACTACTTCTCCCGTCGAAGCTTCAATCGATAAAATCATCCCACTTTTTTTAGCCACCACACTTCTTGGCGCTAGTTCCTCCTCTTCTTCTTTCTGAACTCTAGGAATGACTTTAATTTGATAAGTAGTGCCCACTTCTTCAATTTCTAACCACTCTATAATATCTTTTTCTTTTTCTAAGATTTTATTACGAATCTCTTCTTTTTTTTGATAATTAATTTTAAAATGATATTTTTCTAATCCAAATTCTTTTAAATCCGCATAAATCGTATCTCTTAGATCTTTATCGGTATGAATCACTTTAATATCAAAAATAAGATGACTCAAAAAAGTCAAAAGAAAAAAACAAAACAAACACACCCCTAGAAAAAGTTTTTTCTTTTTCCATAGATAAATAAAGTATGGCAATCCTTTTCTTTTCACAACAGTAATTTGATAAGAAGTATGAAGTTTTTTGATTCGTTCAAAATCTTCCATCGTCACTTCAAGAACACAATAATTACTTCCTTCTTTTATTTTCTGAAAATTAATTTTAAAACGGATTAAATTTTCAATAAAGCGATAAATTCTTTTTCCCTCTATTTTAATATAATAACTATTCATAGGTAACTTCCACTTTTAATAACTTTCCATCAATTAACAATTCTTGATCAAATAATTTACTAAGGGAAAAAGAAGAACCATAAAGATAAATTTTTTGATGAGGTCCTAAGATAATAATTTTCTCATCTCCAACCGACAAAATTTCTAAGTAGTTAACCACATGAATCCGATCGTCAAAAACATCAAAATGAAATTCTCGATCTTCAATATAGTCCTCAATTGGATTCCATAAACGCATCGATACATCACCTAGTATACTTTTATGTAAAATAAAAGAACTCATTCTTTTTTCTTTGGAATTGCGATCAAAACAATTTCGGTTGGAAATACTTCATTTCCATAATAACGAAGATATAAATCATATTGAGGGTTAATATTTAAAATAAGTTCGGGCAAACGAATGAGATCCATAAAACCATGATAAACAGAGATAAGTAAAGTTGGCTGTTCTGTAGCAAGATGCTTTTTCGCCCCCAACAAAGCCTTCTCTTCCCCACCTTCAATATCCATCTTGATAATTCCAATGGGCTCTTGAATATCTTCATCTAAGCTAACGGCTTCGACCACTCCACCATCTTCGACAATACGATTGGAAGAATCACTCACAGCATTAATTTTTACATCCACCAAAGCCTTACGATCAAATACCGCCTTGTTTTGAATAAGAATAGAATTAGTAAGACAGTATTGATCTTTTAAAAGAGCCAAAGAAGCATCCGTCACTTCATAACCATATATTTTCTGATACTGATTCGGAAAATTAGCTTGAAAAGAAGCAATGCTATCCCCAGTATAAGCCCCCACATCAACAAAAATAGTATCTTTCGAAGAAGAAACCAAATCCAAATCAAAATAATGATCATAGCAAGTCTCTTTTACTTCCGAAAGCATCTTAAAATCATAATAATAGTAATTTCTTAAAATTGCCAATAATATTTTTTTCGAACGATAGTCTTTTAAGGTTTGATAAAGAAATAAAAAATCTTTTCCATGTTTCTTCAAAAATTGTGCTTTCTTTTCAATTTGTTCATAATTTTGTTTTTCTCTTTCTAACTTTCCCCAAAATAAAAAGGTATTTAAAAAAGTTTCAAAATTATTTTGCAGGGTTGGATCTAATTTTAAGAATCGATCTTTCATATTATAAAAGATCTCTTCTTCCGTCATTTGATCCATTTTAGCAAGAAAAGAATAAAATTCTTGATCAATAATATTCACATATATCACCTATATATATGTATGTCAAAAAGAAAAAAAGTATTTTGCTTTTCCAAAACACTTTTAATCTCTCTCGCTTTTACGCGCATTTTTACGGGCACTTTTTCGAGCATTTTTCATTGCTTCTTTCTTTGCCTTTCTTCTTCTTACTCCTGGTTTATCATAAGCATCATGTTTCTTTGCTTCAGAAGGGACACCATTTTTGGCAAGCTTTTGTTTATATCTTTTGATGGCATAATCCAAATTTCCATTTTTAACCTGCACCTGTGTCATATGACCATATCCCTCCCTTCGTTTTTTTCTACAACTGATTATAACACTGGAATATCTGAAATTACAACAAAATTTTACTAATTTTTACATATTCTGCCCATTTTTTTAAAAAAGAAGGCACTTTTGGCCCAAAAAGCGACCCAAAAGAAAGAAAAAAACAAGTACCAGAAGGAAAAGAAGAACCAAAAGAATTTTCTTTACTCGAGCGGACAAATTTCACCACTTCCCATCCTTCGTAAAGCCGAACCTATTTTTTCTCCTAAACTCACCAAAGTTTTAAATAGACTCGTAAAAGCATTTATAATGCTACCTGAGATAGTCGTACCACCTCGTATTTGTTTAAGATCCTTTTCTTTTAATTTCTGCATTATTCCCCTCCACAACTTTCTGGATGAACATAACCACTAATCACCCCACCAATAAAAGAAACAAGCGCCGCAATACCAAAAGCGACAAAAATAGAAAATCCCCCTTTTATTTTCTTTAATTCTTGTGTTGATAATTTTTTCATAATACCCTCCAACTTTCTACAATAAAATCAAACATGGACTTCTTTTCTTTTGGAACAGAAATAGAAATCATTTCATCTCCTCCCAAATCTTGTTCTACCTTTAAACGTACGACAACATATTCTTCAAAAGCCTCATAACTTTCTATCTCAAAGGAAACTTTTTTCCCATGCGCATAAAAATAATTTCGATGTAAAAGAATGGATGCCTCTTCTTCTAAGGCCATAATCGAATAAGTAGAAGAAGAATCAAATACCATCGAAAATTCCTCAAAAGACCAGAGACGAATCCGAAACAACAGAAAAAACTGAACGAAAAAAACAAGTAGTAACAAAATAGTACCAGTAAAAAGTAGTTTTTTCCTACGAAACTTCTTCATAACAAACTCCATCTTTTAAATATAAAACTTGAGAAAATAAATCTTTACACGTAAATCGATGTGAAATAGAAAGAATCGTCGCGTGAGGATACTTTCTAAAAATCGCTAACAAAATGCGCCGTTCACTCTCCTTATCCAAATGTTGAAAACACTCATCAAAGATATAAATTTTACTTTTTTTAAGCAAAGCTCGTGCTAATAAAAGACGGCTCTTCTCTCCTGCACTCAAATCACTTCCTAACTGTGATAAATCGGTTTGTAAAGTGATTTTTTTCCGTTTTAATACCAAATCAAATCCTGTTATTTTTAATACTTCTTCTATTTCAGAAAACAAAACTTTTCTTCCTAACGTAAGATTATCATAAAGCGTTCCAGAAGAAAGAGAATCAAGAAAACTATAATAAGTAATTTCTTCTCGCAAATAATCCAAGTTATAATGCATAAGGTCAACAGAACCAATCCGTACCATACCAAAAGGAATGGCATAAAAACCTCCTAAAATTTTTCCAAGGGTACTCTTTCCACTGCCACTTTTCCCATATAAAAACACATGACTACCCGCTTTAATATGAATATTAACATCTTTTAAGGCCAACGTATCACCATAAGAGTATTTTAAGTGAGAAAGAGTAATTTCAGGATCCATTTCTACCTTCAAAGAAGTATGCGGCAAAAGCAATTCTTTTTTTAAAGAAAATAATTCATCAAAATGTTCTCTTGCTTTCTTATAAGGAGAATATTGAAACCATAAAAAGAGAAAAGAACTACCCACTTGTAAAGAAATACCAAGGAAACTTTCTAACAATAAAAAGGTAGAAAAACGATACTTTTGCTCAATCACATGAATTCCTCCCAACATAAGGAGCGTAAAATAAAGAAGTTTTTCAATTCCCTGAAAAAGGTTTTTTTGACGGATTTCTTTTAAATGCAGACCATAATCACTATCATGAAAAGAATTACTTCCCTTTTGATAAGACTTTAAATAATGTCGTTCAAGATGCAACCCTTTTATCATTTCCATCTCTTGAAACATTCGCAGGGAAAAATCATTCTGCTGGGTTCTCAAAGCATGGTTTTCTTTCCATTTTAAAGAATAATGTTTCTTCTCAAACCACGTAATAAGAAAGAAAGCCAAAAGACCAAAGCACAACAACCAAAAATAAAAGGAAGAAAGAAAATAGAAATAGAAAAGGAAAAATAGAAATAAAGGTAATAAAACAAAAAGAGATTTTAAAAAAGTAATCGGAAAGGAACAAAGGAGTGATAACTCTTCTTTAAAAGTTAAAATACTTCCCGAAGAACGTGTCTTATAAAAAAGGTATGGAAGTGTTAGTAACGTATTTCCTAATTGTTTTTCGAAAAAGGAGGACAGTTGTTGTTCTAGTTTTTCCTGATAAAGATCAAGAAAAAAGGAAAAACCAATTTTTAATAAATTTAAAAGAAGGAAGACCACGCCTATCCAAAGAACATTTTGAATACTTTGAGCTAAAACGGCATAATTAACAAATAGTTTAAAATGAAACAAAATCATTAATTCGATGAAAAAGGAACAAAAACCTAATAGCCCAAAGAAAATCAAAGAAAGACGCTGCCGCCAAAAGAAAGTCCTAAAAAAATGCTGACAGCAGGCTTTCAATTCAATTGTTTTAAGATAACCTGTCTTATGAAAGCATAAATAGTTTTCCGTCGCAAGAGTTTGGTATTCTTCTATCTTTACTTTAGAATGCCCAGAAGCAGGGTCCATGAGAAAAACAAAATTTTTTGTAACTTTTTCTACAACCACAAAATGTTCTTGTTCTTCTTTTTTTAGATGAGCAATCATAGGAAAAGTCGAAAAAGGAAAGGAACAAAGGTCTCCCTTACACCCTTCGACCGAAAATCCCAATAAAGTTCCAGCTTGACTAAGGCCATAAAAGCTAACACCGGAAGAAGTAGTTCCACTCTTCTCGATTAACCATTCTCGCGGAGCATCACCTCCATAATAGCGCAAGATAGCTAATAAAGAGGAAACACCGCAATCATAAGTGTATCTTTGTAAAACCGTAGGAACACGTCGAATAACTAACACCTCCTACTAATTATTTATACAAAAAACAAGTCTTTTTCAAAAATTGATTTATCAGTTATTTTGACAAATTAATAATATCCTAAAAAGGCTGTAATAAAATAAACACAAGGTGGTAAAGATGGGATGGAAAATTAGAGATCTAAGAGAAGATCAAGACATGACTCAAAAAACTTTAGCGAAGCTTTTAAAAGTTAACCGTTCCACATATACAATGTGGGAACTAGGGGATGTTAATTTTCCAATTGAAAAGATTGTGGAAATAGCAAAATTATTCCACACAAATATAGAGTACCTACTAGAACTGTCTTCAAATAAACAAGAACTTATATATCCAGACAATGTAGACAAAGAGTTTATTGGCAAAAGATTGCGCGTCTTTCGACATAAACTCAACAAAACACAAAAAGAGTTTGCCGATTTATTGGGCGTTCGGCAATCTACTTATTTCTACTATGAAGAAGGTAGAAATAGAATTCCAACGGAAAAGTTAATTATTCTAGCGAAAACATACCGTATTCCAATTAGTAAATTCTGTGGTGGCAAAAAGAAAGAAAAAACAACGACCCCCGTATAAACACCAATGTTTTTGTAACAGTTCAGACTTAGACACTGAAAAAGAAGAGTAATTTCAAAGTTGCTCTTTTATTATGAAAATAATATTTGTTTATTAAATATAGCTTTGATAGATTCAAAAGGATTTATTCCTCTTTTTA
>CALVJC010000105.1 GCA_944331945.1 uncultured Bacilli bacterium | reverse complement strand
TCATCAAAATCACACTATTTTCTTCCTTACTACTAACTTATTTCAAATCATCACTATCTGGTCGTATTTTTATATCTTTTTTTCCTTTATTTTCCAATATCTTATTCAAAACTGTCCGTTAGTAAGGATAATTGAAAAGGATGAGCAGCACTGCCATCACCACTTGTGATTTGAACATCGGATTTTATATTGATGACAGGACGCACGCCGAGAGCTCCTTCAATCCATGTGACATCAAGAGAGCCTGTAGGACTCACATTCCACACATATGCATGTGAGTTGCCAGGGTTGAAGTGATATGGCGACAACGTCCAATAATTCTGCCCTGTATAAAGATAATACCTTGTATTTACAGCACTTAAAACTCCTCCCGCCATCGAGGCTTCATCGGCAGTAATTAAACCAATCGGATAATCTAACTCTCCATTGCCATTACTACTATCTACAGTAAAACGATCCAATTCTTGACTACAACTTAAGCTCGGCGTTTTTAAGTTTGCCACTCTTCGATAAGAATAAAAATAGCTTGTTGGTGATAATAAATATCCAGATCCACTATATAAACTCCGATCATTACAGAATACTTCATCACTTAAATAACTCGACCACTTATTTCCTTCTTCATCTGTTTTGGAAAGAATGTTTTCTTCATACCAAGCATCAATTTCTTCTTTAATCGTAGAATCAGTTATATTTTGTAGAATCGAATTATAGTCTATGGAACTATAAGAAATTGGTTTAACTATAGCAGTATAACCATTCGTATATCCAGTTACTTGGAACATAACATTACAAGTTCCAGTAGAATTTGTACTAAAACAAGTATAGGGATAACTGGTTATTGCGTCCTCTCCTACTTCACTCCATTTTCCTTGGATCATTTCTCCGGTTAAGTGAAACTTCTTACTGCTTTCATCAAATTCATATTCTTCTCCAAAATAATAGTTCGTATTTTCTCGAAAGCTATTATAAGTAGTAGTAGAATTTTCTGTTTCATGTAAGCTAAAGTTTTCACTATACTTATATCCGACATAGGTTGGATCCCAATATTTGCTATTATAAACACTACTTACAATTGAAGTAGCACTTCCCGTAGAACTTGGAGATGTTCCAGAATAGATCATCCGAATGCTTCCATCTCCATTTTGGCGAATAATTCTCCAGATGAAGCCAGCAAAAGAAACATAATTATTTTTGATTGCTCCTCGATAATAGTAACTTGTTCCTTGATCATCTTCTGCTGCATATAACCCTGAACTTGCAACAGAGGTCTCGGATTCTTCCATCGTATGTCTTACCGCTTTTGTCACTCGATAAGTAATATTTCCACCACTATCTGTCGTTGTTGCAAATTTCTTGATTTGATACATTATTGAACATGTTGTTATAGTTCCTGCAGTAGAACCACAAGTATAATAATCCAAGTATTCTTCTGTTAAAGAGTTATTATGATAATCGGTTAAAGTGAACATTCCCGTTGATTCGTCTTTTGTATAGCCCTTGCCTAAAGTAAAATGCTGAGTTGTTGTGATGACCCCATTCTCGTTATTCATATTCGTTGTTACTTCTTGATAACTGACTTCGGGAGCTATCTTAGAAAAGTCGGGGGTTCCTTTCGCTGCAATCATTTCTTTGGCTTCTTCCACACTTCCACTTTCTCTTTCCATCACTAACATACAATCTGCTAAATTCGTAAATCCATTCTCATAACAATATCTATTTTCATAAGGACTACTTTGAGCATTCACTACTACCTTACTTTTATAAATCGTTCCTTGCACACTATTGTCAGCATCTTCATCTAACCACATCCATAATTGATAGGTTACTGTTTCATTGACTTCTAAGGCTTGTTCATTTAAGAGAATTTCTTGAAAGTTATCTCTTGACATGATATCAGAATCATAGCCATTATCTCCAGTCATTCTCATTTTGACATATCTTGTGTTTAAGGTATTTCCAGGATCTTCTTCAAATCCTATTTGATAATAAGCCGTTATGTTCCCAGTATTAGTAATCGTAAACGTATAAGGTTCTAACTCTTGCCCTTTCCTATCAGACATCGGCGTAGCATTATCTAAAGAGAGAAAATTAGAATCTTCAAAATCTACTTTTAGGGTTCCTGTTACAATACTAACCTCTTTTTCTCCAAACATGGTTTTGGTTAAATATCCTAAGGTAATTCCTAAAGTACATAGACATAACAAAACAATACTGATCGATAAAACAATGGCTTTCTTTCTTGACATAACTACACCTCATTTTTAGTTTTCTCTTATTTGCTCTATCCTATTAGTTTTATTCTAACACATAGAATCATTCTTTAAAACAAAAAAGAACAAGAATCTTTCATCCCATTCTTGTTTTAGACACGATAAAAAGAGTTCGATCGTTATTTAATTGATCTAAATGACCCCCCGAGGCTGTCCGAGAATTAAATTGCAATTTCAAAAGTGGGGATTTATACCCATTTTTTTGGCAAAAAACGCCATTTTTGTTTAAAATTTCAGCTTTTTTATAGTTATAGTGGGGATTTTTTTCAAGTCTCAACGCATTTTTTGGATTTTCGGACAAACTCCCCCCCCAATTAACAACTTGTTAACTTGGCGTTCTTGTAGAATGACGAATTATTTTATCCCAGAATTGACGAATTATTTTACCCTGAGAAATTAAATTAATCATATCTACTTTTTCTTTCTTTTATCTTTATTTAATTATATCTTATAATTATTTTTTC
>CALVJC010000104.1 GCA_944331945.1 uncultured Bacilli bacterium | reverse complement strand
TCACCGCTTGAGTCGAAACCATGCCATGATATTCTTGCCCTTTGTTCAGGGTTGTATAGTAATAGTTTTCTTTTGCTTGTTCATCACAATTTTCAATTCCTGTTTGTTCTACACACTGATCGTAGGCGATCTGTTCACAAGTTGTTCCACTGCAAGAATACTCTACTAGTCTTATCGGTCCATTTAATACTTGTTGGTGAAAAATCATGAGGAAGGGAATTAGAAATAATAAAAGTAAGGTTACGATGATTTGGGTCATGGTATTTCCCACAAGGCTCATTGCTACATTGGTGGTCGTAAAAACGGAAATATATCCTAGTCCATAAACAAGAAGGTAATCCAACACCATTGAACTGTTTAAGACAATATTTTGGTTAAAGCAGGAAAAGAGAAAGAGAAATAAAATATTCATCAAAAACATGAGAATAATCAAAACAATGCCAGCGAGTGTATTACTGATAAAGATTTGTTTTCTTGATAGTGGCATACCGATAATAAAATCGACTTTCTTTCTTTTATAAAGGAAAGAAAAAAGTAATAAGGAAAGAAGAATAGGAATGACAAACATGCCTAGGGTTATCAGTCCACTACTGCCAAATAAATCTACAACTCCCATGTTGGTGTCCGCTAGTTGAATGAGACTGGCAATTAGGGGAAATAAGAATAAAATCAAAGCTAATATGGACCGTGATTTCTTTAAATTTTGAAAGATATATTTAAGATGCAAGCATGTCTTGGAATTCATATCCTAACACCTCCATTTCATAAAGGAAAACTTCTTCTAGGGTAAGTGGTAAGAAATCCAGTAAGATGGGATGTAATTTCTCTAGTTTTTTACGAATTTCTTTTTCTTCTCCTTTGACAATTAAGGTCGCTACACTTCCACTTTTCTTATAATTTAAAAGTTCAAGCTCTTGGAAGGTATGTTCATCAAATTCTTCTTTGAATGAAATTTGAACTTTGTACATTTTGGTTTTTAGTTGATCGATTTCACTTTCAAAGAGAATTCCACCTTGATAAAGTAAGCCTAAGTGATCACAGATATCTTCTAGTTCTCTTAGGTTATGACTTGTCATAATAATGGTCGTATCTTGTTTGCTCATTTGGGCAGCTAGACGTTTTTTCATAAAGTTACGTACCACCGGATCAAGACCATCAAATGTTTCGTCAAAGAGTAAGTATTTGGCATTGGTGGCAATGGCACAGATTAGAGCACATTGTCGTTTCATTCCTTTGGAAAAGGTTTCAATGGGTACTTTCGGATTTAATTTTAAAATCTTGGCCATTTCTTCTACCATTTTTTTATCAAAGTTAGGATAGAGATCTTGATAAATCTTAGCATAGTCGGTTAAGGTATAGCCACCATAGAAAAACAAATCATCGGGTACAAAGACAATGTTTGCTTTCACTTCTGGATTATCAAATGGATCTTTGCCATCGACTTGTATCGTACCTCCTTCTTTTTCATAGATTCCTACTAGTAAGCGCAACAGGGTGGATTTTCCAGCGCCATTCGCTCCTACTAGGCCATAAATACAATTGTCTTCGATTTTACAAGATAAATCTTCAATTATCTTTTTCTTGGAAAATCGTTTTGAAATGTGTTCAACTTGTATCATAGTTCCTCCTTTGTACTATTTGTACTAGTACAATTATATTGTAACACGTTTCTCTTTTATGTCAACACATTTTGAAAAAATAAAAAAATCTTAAGATTTTCCTAAGATTTTGAAATAGAACGTATTACTTTGCAAGGATTTTCACAAATAATATTATTTACTTCATTAACTATAAGGTTAATGATTTCTTATTTTTATCGCTTCTTCCTCTTCATTTATTTGTTTTCATCAAACAATATCACATTATTTCAAAGAATATGACACATTTTATCACATTTTTGTAAATTTGTGTGCTTATATCCTCTATTTTTCTTAGATAATTATTACTTTTTCATTATCTTATTTTCTTGTAAATATTGGTAAACCGTATTAGTTGCTTCTTCAATATTTTGATTGTCTATGCTAACTTTTGGAATATTTATAAATTCATTATAGCTTGCAACTTGATCCCATGCTATTTCTCTCATGTAATGATCTTTGTGTTTTTCTTTATACTCTAGGGCATCATCTCCTTCAAGAATTAACCGATTATAGATTGCTTCTTTTGTATCTGTGATTTCTATTGAGATAGAATCAGTAAATAAAATATCTTCTACTACAGAAAAAGAAAATATTGGAGATACTGCCATAATAAAGTCTTCTTTCTCATTATTAATGATGTTTAACATGAGCTCTTTTTTTTCATTGAATCTATCATAGTCATTGGGAAAAATTTCTTGAAAATTATCTATACTTCCATATATTTTAATTATTTCATCGTCTATATCATAAAATTTACAATTTAATTTGGTTGATAAATTTCTCCCCATTGTTGTTTTACCAACATTAGATATGCCCCATATTAATAATTTCATTTTATCCATATACCTCATAACCATTTTTTATTTTAGAAAAGTATCTTCTTACCTGCAAATTGTTCTTTTTTAAATCAAAAATTCTATAATCATATGGTTTCATGCGTCTACCATCCATGCATAGTGCTTGATAAGTTGCTTCTCCTGTTTTATCAATATCTTCTATTATGTCTTTTAATGTTTCATTGGAGATGTCATCGATAATTCCTGAGCCTTGACCATCCATAATATATGGGTAATGATTACCATTTCCTTTTTCAAATTCCCTAGAGTTTAAATAGGTTATTTTAAAAGTTATAGTAGATCCCATATCATATTCCATTTTCATGGTATCATTTTCTTGTAATCCAAGATTACCTAATTTTGTGATTATGGCATTGATAGGTGGAACAGAATCATAATCTTCTTCTATATCTCCCCAACCATCATATACTTTGTCTTTATATTTGACAATATATAAATGATATGCTAGTGAACTAAAGGTAGCAAGAATCGTATAGGCTAGTTCCGCTACTGTCCTTCTATTTGTAATTTCTATTTTTCTCCATATTTTATCTTCTAGTCCTTCTACTTCTACGTTAAAGGTTAATACTTTTGTCATATTGCCTCCTTTTTGGCTATTACTATATCATGTTGTTTTTCGTTTGGCAAACTTTTTCATCTATTTCTGCGGTCCTATATTTTCCTTTCCATCAAAATCCCGTCGATTCCTTGTTAATATTCTTTACGAATAGCTTTCCTTTCAAAACCAAATTTTTGATATAAGGCTAAAGCTGGGATATTATTTTCTTTTACTTCTAAGGTAATATCCTTTTTTTAATCTAATTTTATTTGCTTTATGTATTCTATAAAATAAAGAGGAATATTCACTATTTTTCCGTCTTTGCTTAAATTATTCAATGAGAATCTAATGGATACTTCATTATTATTTTTAGCATTATATT
>CALVJC010000103.1 GCA_944331945.1 uncultured Bacilli bacterium | reverse complement strand
ACCTGCTGGAGAGATGAGTTTATATACAAGCAGTATGAACTCCAGTGAAGATAATGATTACCGTTTAAGAATGTGGGTAAGTGATGAATATAATCCCCAAGGAGATGGAGGAGGACTGGTTTTTAGTATTCGTATTAATGTTTATGGACTATCAGGAGATGTACCTCTACCTGAGACAACAAGAACCTTGTTAGCCAATAATCCATTACAAGAAGAGAAAGAAAACATGTTTAATTATACTGCCAGTGGAACTTATATAGACAACTATGAAAATTGGAATGAGTTAACAAATCCAGATTATGTTACGAATGGCTTATATGCCATGGAAGATGAAGATGGAACGAGTTATTATTTCCGAGGAAATAATGTGAATAACTTTGTGCAGTTTGGAGAATATGAAAGTGATTATTATGTTTACAGATCTGATAATATAGATTTTGTTACCTTAGATAGTTGTCAATATTATAATAGTAGTTGTAGTGAAAGTAATAGAGTTTTAAAGTATAGTGCTGGAACTCCAATGTACTGGCGAATTGTGAGAGTGAATGGTGATGGTAGTTTAAGACTCATTTATAATGGAACGAGTACGAGTGCAGAAGGACAAGATTTAATGGTAGGAAATAGTGTTTATAATCAGAACTATAATGACCCAAAATATACAGGATATACATATGATCGAGACACTACAGAAACAGATTCTACGATTAAAAGAGATCTTGAAATATGGTATGATAGCGTGTTAGCAGGAACAAGTTATGATAGTATGATAACAAATGGAAGATTTTGTAGTGATAGTAGTGGATATCAATTGGCAAGCGAATATGAAATTCAAGGCTGGAATGATACTACTTATTTATATGCTAGTAGTGATCGGTTAGAACAAGCAAGCACAACTCCTGCTTATGCGAAAGCCAATGCCCCAACCTTGATATGTCCACAAACAAATGAGAGTTATGGAGGAAGTTATCGCTTAAAAGTTGGGTTAATTACGGCAGATGAAGTAGTCTTAGCTGGTTCTGTACCATATATGGGATCTTATGATAGCTATTTGGCAAGCGATAGGCCTTATTGGAGTATGACGCCGGCCGGTTTCGATGATTATGGTGCTTATGTGTGGTTTGCGGTTGATGTTCTCAACAGCAGCAACGTCCACATCGGCAGTGACGGCGCGCGCCCAGTTATCAATGTGACTACGGATCACGGATTTACCTCAGGGGGTGATGGAAGTTCTACAAGTCCATATGTTTTGCACTAAGTAAGTCTTGCAAATGACTCTTCATTTGCAAGGGGGATTAAGCTGTTCATGGTGTCGTGTTGTTCTTTTTCGTGTGAGCTTCTGACCTTGGTGATTGATGGTTCCGCCGGCCGACTTCAATGATGATAATGCTAATGTATGGAATGCGGATGATAATCTCAACAACAACAATGTCAACAACAACAACGGCGGCGCGCGCCCAGATTCCAACTAAGGCTAGTTTTGCTAGTGTCACCGTATTTTGTTGGTTACGGCTTACAAATGGAGGAAGTTATTGGAAACAAGCTTAATTCCTGTGAGAAATCCAAACACATAATATAGATGTTCATTGACTTAGAATAAAGTTCTTGGACTATCCCTATATTCCTATTAGAAGATTGAGCAGTACTTATTTTGGTTAAGTATTGCTTTTTTATAAATACAAGAGGAGAAAATAGTTTTGAAGAAATATCATACAGAAGCGATTTATAATTATTATAAAAGACAGTATCATCATTATTTGTTGCTAATTAGGAAAAAGCGAAAATATATTACTTATAAAGTGGATTCTAGGATTGTCGCTTATCTTTTTCAAATTGATTATGTAGAGGAATTATTGTTTGATCAGAATCTTTTTATGGAATTATTAGCGTTAAAAGAAAAGTTTCATTTTAATATAGCAGTTGTAGGATATAAAAGACCAAGAGAGTATTATTGCATTTCTAATAGTGATTATTTGAAATTAAAAATTAAGAGTAAACAATATATTTATGAAAGGCGTGAGAAATGTGGCATATCATGATTCTTTTAAATTAATGCAAAATATAAAAGAATTGATTTATGAAGTGGTTTTATTTTCTCATAATTTTCCTAAGGGTGAGGCTGTATTGAAGAAACAATTGCAAGAAGAGTTGTTTTCTTTGATGAGATTACTGCATTTTTATGTTGTAAATTATTAAAGTAGTCGAATACGAGAAAAGTATTTAAAGGATTTTATTGTTAGTCTTTCGATGGTAGATTTTTATTTTGGATATTTGTATCATAATCAAATTATAAGTTTAAAGAAATATAGAGATTTTATAGAACAAGTTGTGGTAATTAGAAAGTTGGCTTATGGGGTGTTAAGAAATGAAAAAGAGTATGTTGAAGTATGAAGAAATTGTTGATTTTAACAAAGTTTTAAAGAGTTATCGTGTTATTATGAAAAATACAAAACATAAGGGAAAGTTGGTTAAGTATCATTTGTTTTTATCGAGTCATTTAATAAGTGTTTATCAAGAGTTACAGAAGGGTTGTTATCGTCATGGTAAGTATCATATATTTCTTATAAAAGATCCTAAGTATCGTATTATTATGAGTGAAAATTTAAAAGATAAAATAGTGAATCAAATAGTTAGTGAATATATTTTAAAACCAGCTTTGGAACCTCGCTTGATTGATAGCAATACTGCAACAAGAAAAGGAAAAGGAAACCAATATGCGTTTGATTTGTGTCGAAAGTATTTGGGAAAGTTAAAACGAGAAGAAAGAGAGATTTATATTTTAAAGTTTGATATTAAGAAGTATTTTTATAATATTGATCACGAGATTTTAATTAAGAAGTTAGAGAGAGTATTTGTAGATTCTGCTCTTCTTTTCCTATTAAAAGATATTATTCATAGTTCTAATTATTCTTATGTCAATCAAGAAATTGATTCAGTAATAGGAAAAGAATTAAAAAAAGATATTTCTTTGTATCATCAGAGGGAATTAGAAAAAATTCCTAGGTATCAGTATGGTAAAGGGTTAGCGATAGGAAATGTAACAAGTCAAATTTTAGCGATATATTATTTGAACGGGTTAGATCATTATATAAAAGAACAATTAGAATGTAAGTATTATATACGTTATATGGATGATGGTATTGTTTTTGATTATGATAAGGAAAGGTTGAAGAAAATTCGAAGGTTGATAGAAAAGTATTTGGAACAAGAAAAGTTAGTTTTGAATGAAAAGACTAATATTTATAAAGCAAGTTATGGATTTACTTTTATAGGGTATCGTTTTTTTATTAAGAATGGAAAATTAATTATTCGAATTGGTAATAAGGTGAAAATAAGAATGAGAAGAAAAATTAAAAATTTAAATGTTTATGATAAGGAGAAACTTATTCGAGTGAAGGCAAGTTATTATGGTTATTTAAAAAGAGCTTCTACTGGTTTTTTGCAGTTTTTTTGGGATATCAATCTTAGAAAGTAAGATTTTTCTTTTTTACTTGACAATTGAATGATTGTTCAATTATACTGGAAATAATTGAGAGATTGTTCAACTGAATATATATGGAATGGGAGGTTAATATGGCTCGAAATGAATTTAGTTGTGATTGTAATGTGATTCATCAAGATAAGGTGAATGATGTACTTGGGAAGATGCCTAGTGAAGATGTCTTTTATCGATTGGCAGATTTATTTAAACTGATTGGAGATCCTACTCGGTGTCATATTCTCTTTGCTCTTGATCAAGATGAAATGTGTGTTTGTGATTTAGCGAATGTCTTAAATATGACAAAGTCTTCGATATCTCATCAGTTAGCAGTACTAAGAAAAAGTGGGGTTGTAAAGTGTCGAAGAAGTG